>JBAYFZ010000001.1:0-300000 GCA_041666915.1 Candidatus Paceibacterota bacterium | reverse complement strand
AGGGCGTGGATCGCAATGTTAATCAAAATTACGATACTGAATATGAAATATTTCATACTAGTATCATAACATATGACGAAGATGGTAGTGTCACGAAGTTTAGGATAAAAAAATACACCACCCAGAAAGATCGGGGCGGTGTAAGTACACAGGAAGCTTTGAAAGAGTAGGCGTTGGCCCAGAATACTGACTTAACAGCGACACTTTTAAAGCTTGATCTGCAATGGAGCTCTAGAGTTATTGTATCACAAAATCACCCCCCTCCCGGGGGAGGGGGATCAAATCTGTAGTTGATACCCCTAGGGGGTATCTGAATAGGGTTTAAGGTTTATGGAAATCTAGGTAAAAGGAAAGAGGTCAGTGATCTCGAGATTAAAATAATCTGGATCAGTAATTTGACACCACCTACAATCTCATTGTAACCTAAAACTAAACTGCTCTTTAAAAGAATTGGACTATCCAATCGCTTGAGGTATAAAATCTCGAGTCCTATGAGTAGTGGAAAGTATAGATGAAAAAAATCAGAAGTTGGAATCAGACGTTGTTTAGTTGGAATCTGACTGAAGGTTTGAGAGAGGGTTTTCGCACTGACCTTGTAGTTCTCACTGACCTTGTAGATAATGTCTCTGGTCATGTAATTAGGCTCAAGGCTATTCAGATAAAATCGGAGATGGGTCGTATGGTCGAACTTTCTATTTCATTGGACGGAGAGATTCCACGAGAGATTTTTGAGAGGATTAATTCCAGGATCTTCCAGTTACTTTTTGAGGAATTTGAGAAATCTATGTATTATGAGGCTGCTGTTCGTCGTCATCATATAAAAAAATCAGATCTCAACTGGACATTGGAAATTCCACGAGGAAAGCATTTTTGTGAATTTGCAGTTGACCTCGGTTACAAAGTCATCAAGGCTTTTGGAATCTCCACTCACAAAGTGGACCTTCCCAAGTTCACTTTTCAACAAGTCACCCATGTATTCCATAAAGGAGAATGGATGTCGCTCGACGATTACTATTGGAGAAATTTTGTCTTTAGTCCCAAATAGCGTCACAACCCCACTTAGTAGCGAAAGCGAACAGTGGGGTTTTCCTTTTGAAACATTCTTCATTTTGAGCTATGATTCTCGGATATGAAGAAGACTAATTTTCTACAAACTACTGCTCAGTTTCTCATTTTTTCAACAGAAAATGGTGATCCTAAAGTCGAAGTCCGTATAGAAGGAGAAATGATTTGGCTAACCCAGAAGTTGATAGCTGAGCTTTTTGATACTACACCACAAAATATCACGCTTCATTTGAAGAATGTTTATGAAATTGGTGAATTAGTGAAGGATTCAACTTGTAAGGATTTCTTACAAGTTCAAAATGAAGGAGGGAGAGATATTGAGCGTAGTCTAACCTATTACAATTTAGATGCGATTATTGCAGTAGGGTATAGAGTAAATTCTAAAAGAGCTACACATTTTCGTATCTGGGCAACACAGGTGCTTCGTGAATTTATTATTAAAGGGTTTGTGCTTGATGATGAGCGTTTGAAACAGGGTAGAAAGTTATTTAATGCAGACTATTTTCAAGAACTACTTGAACGCGTTCGCTCAATTAGGGCGAGTGAGCGTCGTATCTACCAACAAATAACAGATATTTTTGCTGAATGTAGTGTTGATTACGATAAAGATTCCAGTATCAGTCATGAGTTTTATGCAATGGTGCAGAATAAATTTCACTTTGCAATTACTGGTAAAACTGCTCCAGAGATAATTTATAATAAAGTAGACTCTAAAAAACCACATATGGGTCTTTTGACGTGGAAGAAATCACCAGTAGGTAGAATCTTACAATCTGATGTTATCGTTGCAAAAAATTATTTAGAAGAAAACGAAATTAAGAAGTTAGAACGAACGGTTGTAGGTTTTTTTGATTATATTGAAGGTTTGATTGAAAGAAGCAATACATTTACGATGAAAAAATTTGCTGAAAGCGTAGATAAGTTTCTTTCTTTTAATGAGTATAAGATCCTTGATGGAAAAGGACGTGTTTCTAAAGCCGATGCTGATTCAAAGGCAATTTTTGAATACAGGGAATTTAATAAGCACCAAAATATTGAATCTGATTTTGATAGAGAAGTGAAAAAGATAATTGGGGCTAATAATTGAACCACAAAAATAAATCACATTTTCCTTTTGAAACATTCTTCATTTTGAGCTATGATTCTCGGATATGAAGAAGACTAGCCAAAAAACCAAAAAGACAGCCGTAAAGGTTGCAAAGAAGGTGACTGCGAAAGTTTCGGTTTACGATTCTGCTAAGATAGAGAAAAAGTGGCAAAAGAAGTGGGAGAGTTCCAAGGTTTTTAGATCTAAAGAAGATAATAAGAAACCGAAATATTATGTGCTAGATATGTTCCCATATCCATCTGGTGAAGGTCTCCATGTTGGTCATCCAAAAGGTTATATAGCTACCGATATCATTTCTCGTTACAAGAGAATGGCTGGATATTCTATCCTTCATCCAATGGGATTTGATGCTTTTGGTTTACCGGCAGAGAATTATGCTTTGAAAACAAAAACCAATCCAGCGGATTCTGTTAAAAAGAATGTAGCTAGGTACAAAAAACAATTGGAAATAATGGGTTTTGATTACGATTGGTCACGTGAAGTTAATACTACTGATCCAAAATATTATAAGTGGACTCAGTGGATATTTTTGCAATTGTTAAAAAAGGGTTTGGCTTATGAATCGTTTGAACCTATCAATTGGTGTCCTTCTTGTAAAACTGGTTTGGCAAATGAAGATGTAGAAGATGGTCACTGTGAACGTTGTGGTACGTTGGTGGAGAAGAAGCCTATGAGGCAGTGGGTTTTACGTATTACTGATTACGCAGAGAGATTGCTCAATGATTTGGATGCTAAGAAAAATCTTGATATACCACTTCTTGATTGGCCGGAATCAATAAAGATCTTACAGAGAAATTGGATAGGAAGAAGTGAAGGAGCAGAGATAAAGTTCAAAATTAAAAATCAAGAATCAAATATAAAAAATGACGATACAATAGACGTATATACAACTCGTCCAGACACATTATTTGGTGTGACTTATGTTGTTTTGGCACCAGAGCATAAGTTAGTGACAGAATTTTTGAAAAATATTGAGAATCGTCAAGAAGTAGAGGATTATATAAATAAAACCAAGAAACAGACTGATATTGAACGTACGGATGCTGGTAAAGAAAAGACTGGTGTTGAGTTGAAAGGTGTCAAAGCAGTCAATCCTGTCAACAATGAAGAGGTTCCTGTTTGGATAGCGGATTATGTTTTGGCTGAATATGGTACAGGAGCTGTCATGGCAGTACCAGCACATGATGAGAGGGATTTTGCTTTTGCAAAGAAGTATGGGTTACAGATAAAACAAGTTATTGCACCTTACGCTACTAATAGCGAAGGAAAAGATCATGTTAGACCAGATAAAGAAACCGTTAAGAGAAAAACGATTTACGCTCTTTTATTAGATGAGAAAAATGATAGGTTTTTGTGTTTGGATTGGGAGAAGTTTAATTGGCATTCGGGGATAATTGGAGGAGTTGATGATGGTGAATCATATAAAGATGCTGCTGCTCGTGAAATAAAAGAAGAAACAGGATACATTCATATTGAGTATGTAAAAGATTTAGGTATGGAACAACATAATCATTTCTTTGCTGCTCATAAGGATGTTAATAGGTATGCTTTTGGGCAAGGCGTACTTTTTAGATTATTGGATGAGGAAAAATCAATAGTAAAAGAAGAAGAAGTTGTCAACCATAAAACAGTTTGGATAAAAAGAAGTGATATGAAGACTTGGTTGAATCTTTCTGCTTTTGAATTGATGTGGAATGCTTATATCTCCAACTCCAATTGTTTTACTGGAGATGGAAAACTTATCAATTCCGGCAAATTTGACGGTAAATCTTCCGGATCAGTTAAGAAAGAAATAACAGAATCGGTTGGTGGACAGTGGGTTACAAAATTCAAATTACGAGATTGGGTATTCTCTCGCCAACGTTATTGGGGTGAACCAATACCAGTCATTCGCTGCGAAAATTGTGCTCTTATAAATCCTGAAGGAAAAGGCATTGTTCCTGTACCAGAAAAAGATCTTCCTGTCATTTTGCCAAGAGTCAAATCTTATGAACCTACAGGAACAGGAGAGTCTCCACTCGCTACTATTTCAAAATGGGTAAATGTAAAGTGTCCAGTCTGCAAAGGTTCAGCCAAAAGAGAGACCAATACTATGCCACAATGGGCGGGTTCCTCTTGGTATTATTTGAGATATGAAGATCCAGAAAATAACAAAGTTCTCGTTGACCCAAAAAAGGAAAAGTATTGGTCACCAGTTGATGTGTATGTAGGTGGAGCTGAACATGCTACTCGACATCTTATTTATGCTCGCTTTTGGCATAAATTTTTGTATGATATCGGCGTGGTTTCCAATATAGAACCATTTTTGAAACTTCAACATGTCGGTCTTATCATGGGGGAAGATGGTAGAAAAATGTCCAAACGTTTTGGAAATGTTATCAATCCTGATGAAATAGTTGGAAATTACGGAGCCGATTCCCTCAGACTTTATGAGATGTTTATGGGTCCTTTTGATCAACAGATTGCTTGGAGTACATCTAGTATAGTTGGTACTAGGAGATTCATTGAACGTGTTTGGAAACTTCGAGAAAAGGTTGATACGAAGGGGAAACTGGCACAGCCCAAAGAGTGCGCAGACGTGGATGCGATTATCCATAAAACTATAAAGAAGATCACTGACGATATTGAAGCAATGCGTTTCAATACAGCTGTGAGTGCTCTTATGATCGCCATAAACGAATTGGAAAAATCTGTTTCTATTAGTCGCAAACAGTACGAAACTATACTCCAGTTGCTCGCACCATTTGCTCCACATTTTACTGAAGAACTATGGTCCTTACTTGGTAACAAGAAATCAATACACGTCTCACCATGGCCCGTATATGACCCCAAAAAGGTGGTGGAAAATGAGGTTACTATCATGGTTCAGGTTAGTGGGAAGATTCGCGGTTCATTCACAGCTCCGACCGATACAAGTAAAGAAGATATAGAAAGACTAGCCAAAGAAGTTCCAGAAGTTAAGAAGTGGCTGGAAGGGAAGGAGATTCGTAAAGTTATTGTAGTCCCAAATAAGCTCGTAAACATAGTTGTTGCCTAAGTATTGACAAAATACCCCCCAAAGTGTTAATGTGAGCATATCAGTTTAGTTTTGTATTTATAGTAAATCCACACATGATTGACTTTAATACAAGAGAATGATAAAACAATAAGAGTAATTTCAACTTATTTATTAATTAAAAAATATGGCCACATCAACCATTTCATTCAAGCCCAAGCAGACCGTAAAGAGACTACTTTCGTCTCTACCTGACCGTGCTCGTGAAGTTATCATTTATCGTTACGGTTTGGGTAAAGATGTGAAGCGTATGACTCTCGATGCTATCGGCAAGATTTACGGTATTACCCGTGAACGTGTTCGTCAGATTGAGAACTACGCTCTTTCCAATATTCGCAAATCTGATGACTACACAAAGGAAAAAGCAGTCTTCAGTGAGATTGAAACTCTACTTCATTCTCTAGGTGGTATCGTCGTTGAGGATGATTTCCTCGGACATGTTTCAAAAGACAAGAGTCTACAAAACCATGTCTTCTTTTTGCTAGTAGTCGGAGAACCTTTCCGTAAGATGAAGGAAGATGATGAATTCCGTCATCGCTGGCATGTAAATGAAGCTCTTGCCAAAGAAGTTGAAGGAGCTCTCCGAAAATTGTATTCCAACCTCAACAATCAAGACCTACTCCCAGAATCAGAAATGGTCAACAAATTCCTCGGTCACTTAGAAGATGTTTCTGAACGTTATAAAAATCAAGAAGTTGTAAAGCGCTGGTTGCAGATCTCAAAAGCTATTGGTAAAAATCCACTAGGCGATTGGGGTGTCTCAGCTTCTCCAAATATCAAAGCAAAGGGTATGCGTGATTATGCATTCTTGGTTATTAGAAAGCATGGTTCACCTATTCACTTCCGTGAAGTTGCAAAACAGATTACAACTATGTTTGATAAAAAAGCTCACGTTGCTACTACTCACAATGAGCTCATCAAAGATCCTCGTTTCGTACTAGTCGGTCGTGGTCTATATGCTCTAGCTGAATGGGGTTATGCACCAGGAGTTGTCCGTGATGTCATCCGTTCAGTCTTGGTCAAAAATGGTTCAATGTCTAAGGAAGAAGTTATTGATAAGGTAATGAAAGAAAGATACGTAAAGGAAAATACCATTATCGTCAACCTCCAAAATCCAAAGTATTTCAAGAGAGATAAAGATGGTAAGTATTCACCAGCAGGAGAAAAGGGAAAAGCCTAACATATAAAAAACATCCCGTGTTGGAAACAATGCGGGATGTTTTTTAGTGCAAAATGATGAGCGTAATCATCTAGTTAAAAGTGAAAAGTGCAAAATGCAAAGTTTTAGTGAAAAGTTATTAAGTTCCTTAACTATTCACTAATAACTACAACTTTGCATTTTGCACTTTTCACTTTGCACTAAACCATACTTTGCACTTATAGCCTCTTGCCCTCTCTCTCTGCTATAATATACCCATGCCTATAGATGTAACAGCTTCTTCTGTACTCCAGTCATTCCAAACGACCTTCATTCCTCAGTCTATCCAATTCATTATCGCTCTTGCGCCAATCGCTCTTGTATTTCTTTTGGGTGATATTTTTTGGAGACTTTGGGTTGATTATATCCGTGGTAAAAACTTTTTGAAAATAAAGAAGACATTACTGGAACTCAAATTACCAAAGGACACTTTCAAGTCTCCAAAAGCTATGGAAGTCTTTTTGAATTCACTTCACAATACTGCAGATGGTAGTAAATACAATCAATATTGGAAAGGTGAAACTAGACCATGGTATTCACTTGAACTTATTTCAGTAGAAGGTGTTGTTAAATTCTTTATTTGGACTGAGGATGCTCGTAAGCAAGGTGTGATGTCGGCCTTATATTCTCAGTATCCTGAGATAGAGATAAAAGAGGTTGAAGATTACACTAGATCAGTTCATTTTGATCCAAAAGAAATCCGTATTTGGGGTGCTGAATTTAAGTTTACTCACAAAAATGTATCTTATCCTCTGAAAACTTACGTTGATTACGGATTGGACAAAGATCCAAAAGAGGAGTTCAAAGTTGATCCAATGCTACCGTTGATTGAATTCCTCGGAAGTGTGGGTCCAAATCAACAAGTTTGGATGCAGATTCTTATTCGTGCTCACGTCAAAGATAAAATTAAAAAAGGAAAGCTCTTTGAACTCGGTGATTCATGGGAAGATGAAGCAAAAAAAGAGGTTAATGAAATAATGAAACGTGATCCAGATACGAAAATAGCTGGGACAAAAGATGAAGCGTCAGGGTTTACAAAAATGCCAACTATCTCTGAAGGTGAAAGAGAAGTTATTACAGCTATTGAAAGAAGAATAACCAAATTGCCTTACGATGTCGGTATTAGATTTTTGTATATAGCCAAAAAAGATATATTTAATACCCAATTTGCTGTTGGGGGTATCATTGGAAATATGAAGCAGTTTAATGCTGGGCATTTGAACGGTTTCAAACCAAATGGAGATAAGTGGCATCCTAGACTTGGTGATCCGTGGCTTGATTATAAAGATTGGAGACGTAATAGGTATGGAATGTTGGCTTTGATGGCTTACAAACGTCGTTCATACTTCTACACACCTTTTGAAGCAAAACCTTTGATTATGAATACCGAAGAGTTGGCTACGATTTATCACTTCCCAGGATCGGTTGCACAGACTCCAAACTTGGATCGTGTTCCTTCCAAGAAAGCACAGGCACCAGGCAATTTGCCGATTTAGTCGTCGAAGCTCGCCAGAGCGAAGGCGACTTTATGTATGTTAAAGATATATGTTAAAGATTTTTTCCAAAAAACTTATCATCACTACTTTGGCTGTAATCACAGTTATTATTTTTGTTGGAATCTATGCTTCTATAGCGCCAAAAGATTTTCCTACAGATAGAACTATTATCACGGTAAAATCAGGACAATACTTATCTCAAGTTGCTGACAATTTGACTAAAAATAATATTATAAAATCACCTACACTGTTCAAAATTTTTGTAGTATTACTTTCTGGTCATCGTAGTGTAAAAGCGGCTGACTACCTCTTTGATGAACCACAATCAGTTTTGAGGGTTGCTTACAGGTTCATAAATGGTATTCAAAATCTACCTAAAATAAAAGTTACTATTTACGAAGGTAGTACTGCCAAGAGTATTGGAGAGACTATTAAAAAAAGTATTCCAAAATTTGATTTGCAAACTTTTTTGGTGCTAGCTAAGCCTTATGAAGGTTATTTGTTCCCAGATACGTATTATTTTTATGAAAATGTTAAACCGGATGATGTTGTAGCCCAATTGCGTGATACTTTCAATCAAAAAATTAAAACAGAGTTACTTGCTATTCAAGCTTCGGGGAAGTCTTTGGAAGATGTTATAAAAATGGCTTCTATTGTAGAAAAAGAAGCTTCTAGTACTAAAGATAGAAAGATTATCGCAGGAATATTGTTACAGAGGATAAAGATCGGTATGCCGTTACAGGTTGATGTACCGTTTTATTATGTTCTCAATAAAAAAGCTGGCGAAGGCATAACTTTGGCTGATCTCGCTATTGATTCACCTTATAATACTTATAAACATACTGGTTTACCACCAACGCCTATTTCTAATCCCGGTCTTGATTCTATTGAAGCGGTTTTGACGCCGACGAAGACAAATTATCTTTTCTATTTATCTGATAGTAAGGGTGGTATGCATTATGCTGTGGATCATAATGGTCATCTTGTGAATAAGGACAAGTACATTCCGTAGATTTTGTGTTACTATTCGAAAGATGAAAAAAGGGGTAAAAAAAGGAAAAGTCTTTGTTGGCCTTTCTGGTGGGGTTGATAGTTCTGTATCTGCCGGCTTACTGAAGCGGGCAGGTTTTGATGTTACGGGTGTTTTCATCAAAGTTTGGCAACCAGATTGGATAGAATGTAATTGGAAGGAGGAACGTTTGGAAGCAATACGAGCAGCTGCTCACCTTGATATTCCTTTTGTTACCTTGGATCTGGTCAATGAATACAAGAAGGACGTCATTGATTATATGGTCAAAGAATATTCTGTTGGTAGGACTCCAAATCCTGATGTGATGTGTAATCGTTACGTAAAATTTGGTGCTTTCTCAAAATGGGCTTTGGAACAAGGTGCAGATTTCGTTGCTACAGGTCATTACGCACAGGTACTACAAAGTGGTGACGCTAATTCCAATTATTCACTACTTGCTGGTACAGACAAAAATAAAGACCAGTCGTATTTTCTTTGGACTCTGAATCAAAAAGATTTACAACATATACTTTTTCCAGTCGGTCATCTCACCAAGCCAGAAGTTAGAAAATTGGCTTTGAAATTCAAATTACCAAATGCAGAAAAGAAAGATAGTCAGGGTTTGTGTTTTATTGGTAAAGTGGATGTAAAGGAATTTTTGTCACATTATATAAAATCCACCTCTGGAAATGTTTTGAATGAAAAAGGGGAAATTATAGGAAATCATCCTGGTGCTTTGTTATTTACAAAAGGTGAACGTCGAGGTTTTACTTTGACGGTAAAAACACCCCATGATGCGCCGTATTTTATTATTGATAAAGATGCAGAACAAAATACCATCACGGTTTCTAATAAAGATGAAAGTGGGATATTACCAAGTACTGATAAACAAATAAGGATTGGTTCTATGAATTGGGTTAGTGGAGAAATGCCTGAAATAGGTAGACCTCTACAAGTTCGTGGCCGTTATAGACAACCACTTCAAAATGCAAAGATCATTTCCGCGAACATTTCCGAAGCAGTTATAGAATTTGAAAGACCACAGGATTCTCTATCCTCGGGGCAATCCTTGGTTATTTATGATGGTGAGAAATGTCTTGGTGGCGGTGTGATTATATAGTTGCGTCATTCCCGCGAAGGCGGGAATCCAGTGTGTTACCACTCGATTTACTAGTTTATGGTTCGTAATAATCCTGGATTCCCGCCTTCGCGGGAATGACGCAACAACAAGATGCTTCCGCTTCCTTTTTCATGTACAATATCGTCATGAACCACTTAATTTCTATTACAAAGTCAGATGGCACAAAGCAATTATTCGAAGAAGAGAAGCTTGTAAGTTCACTTAGACGTGTTGGGGCTTCACCGGAAGCAATTGAAGACGTTGCAGATGAGATCGGTAAAGAGATTGCAGATGGCATGACAACCTCCGAGATTTATAGGAGAGCTTTTGCTTTGCTTCGCAAACATTCTATGCCAGTTGCGGTGAAATATTCTGTAAGAAGAGCAATGACCGAACTTGGACCAGACGGTTTTCCATTTGAGAAGTTTGTAGCCAGAGTTTTCAAAATGTGGGGATATGAAGCCGTTACAGATCAGGTTGTCTTGGGAAAATGTGTGGAACATGAGGTGGATGTCATTGCTTGGAAAGACAATTCTCTAGCTATGGTTGAAGCAAAATATCACAATGAATTTGGTTTGAAGTCGGATCTCAAAGTTAGTCTTTATGTCAAAGCTAGATATGATGATATTTCAGAAAATGAATATGACTATGGTGGAGTAAAAAGAAAACTTACTGAGCGTTGGCTTATAACCAATACCAAGTTTACTGATAAGGCTATCCAATATGGTGAATGTAATAAGATGAAATTGCTTGGTTGGAACTATCCAGATCATGGCAATCTACACGAATTGATTTTTGAAAATAGTTTACACCCTATTGCTTGTCTGACTACACTTACTCGCGATCAAAAGAGAGAATTGGCTGGTCAAAATGTTTTGGTCTGTCTGGATCTCGTAGGTAATCCGGGAGTTTTGAATTCAATAGGTGTAAAGGCAGAAGATCAGGAAAAAGTTTTGACTGAAGCACAGATTGTTATTGAACAAGCGAAATAAGGGTAGATTGATGATTAAGTATTAAAGAATTTGTTGCTAGTAATTACTTAATTTCTAATTTTTAATTACTAATTTCTAAGAAATGACTAAGAAAGGACGAATGAAAGAAATTGAAGAAAAAATTCTTAACCTCAAAGAATCTCCTCTTTACGAATACCGTACAACCAACGGTTTTTTTCCTGTAATAGGTGAGGGAAGTCATGATGCTGAAATAGTTTTTATAGGAGAAGCTCCGGGTAGGAATGAAGCCAAGACAGGTAAACCTTTTTGTGGAGCAGCGGGAAAAGTCTTGGATAAGCTTTTGGAACATGTAAAAATTAAGCGTGAGTCTATTTATATAACTAATATAGTCAAAGATCGTCCTCCAGAAAACCGTGATCCAACGCCAAAGGAAATAGAGATTTACGGACCATTTTTGGATAAGCAAATAGAGATCATTCAACCAAGAGTGGTAGTTGCACTCGGTCGTTATGCTATGGGCTATGTTATGGAGAAGTTTGGTTTAGGATCACAATTGGAACCGATAGGCAAAGCTCATGGGAAGTCTTATAAAGCAAAAGCGAGTTATGGCGATATAGATATGGTGGTGTTGTATCATCCTTGCGTTGCTGTTTATAACCCGAATAATCTGGGTAAGCTCAAGAAAGATTTTGAGGTGCTTATCGGCTAGGTTGGTTATCTGACCGTATGATATTTCAAGATACAGAAATATATTGTATAGTAAAGTATCAATAAAATTCACTAACCACTATGTATCTCGGACTTAATACATATTCACATGATAGTAGTGCTTGTCTTATAGATGAGAACGGAAAAATTATTGCTGCGGTAGAAGAGGAACGTTTTACCAGTAAAAAGCATGAGGATGCCTTTCCTGTGAATTCAATCAAATATTGTCTCAAAGAGGCTGGAATCACTTCTCAGGATATAAAAGGTATAGCCATAGCATGGCATCCAAGAGAGATGTTGTTCATGAGAATGATCAAGGAATTTATCTTTGAATATCATGTACCGTGGAAAGTGTTCAAAAATAGCTTGAGAAAATTCTGGAAGTCACTATTCCTCAAGAGTGATTTTGAAAAATATATTGGGAAGCTCAATACTAATGTGGCTGTAAGATATTATAAACATCACCACGCACATGTCGCTTCAGCATTTTATGCATCAGGATTTGATGAGGCTACATTTTTTACACTTGATGGTAGAGGAGAATACGAAGTTGGTATTTGGGGAAAAATTGATTATAAAAATGGTGTTAATCAAATTGGATCACTTCACCATCCTAATTCTTTAGGGAATCTTTGGGGTGCCGTAAGTGAATATTGCGGGTTTTTACCTGGGTGGGCGAAAGCAGGCACGACGATGGCCTTTGCGGCACTTGGCAGACCAAAATATATGAAAGAGTTTGAAAAAATGATTACATTTAAACCAGAAAATGACTCGAATTGGTTTGTTACAGACACTAAGTATTTTGATAATCGAGATGGAGCTGGACATGTTACGCCAGTGTTTGAAGATTTTTTCGGTGAAAAGTCTTGCGAACATGGACAAGATAAAGAAATCCATAGGGATATTGCTGCAACACTACAGGTATTTACAGAAAAAGTTATTCTTGAAAAATTAGCAGAAGTGTATAAGCGCACCCAGCAATCAAATTTAGTTATGGCTGGCGGTGTTTGTCTAAACTCGGTTGTTAATGCGTTGATTTTAGAGAAAAGTGCATTTAAAGATTTATTTATTCAACCCGCTTCACATGATGCTGGTTTGTCTATTGGATCTGCCTATCTATTACAGCAAGAGTTTAATGTTGGAAAAAAGCCAGGTCAGATGCGCAATGCCTATCTTGGCCCAGAATATTCTGATGATGAAATCATAAATGCTTTAGGGCTTCACAAAGATGAAGTCTCATTTACGAAAGAAGATGCGATCCATGAAAAAGTAGCAACATTACTCAATAATGGAAAGATTGTAGCGTGTTTTCAAGGTAGACTTGAGTATGGTCCTAGGGCACTTGGTTCACGAAGTATTCTTGCACCAGCTGTTGAAAATAGCATGGTTGAAAGACTTAACAAGATAAAACAACGGGAATCTTTCAGACCATTTGCGATCTCTATTCTTGAAGAATACAAAAATGATTGGCTGGTTCATGGTTACATATCACCGTTTATGCTTATTGTTGAATCAATTAAATCAGACCTTAGAGAAAAAGTTCCAGCAGCTCAACATGTTGATGGTACCGTAAGAACACAGACAATAAATGAAAGCGACAACGGTTTATATTTCAAATTATTGAGAGCGTATCATGCTTTGTCTGGTACACCTTTGTTTATAAACACATCTTTCAATATCAAAGGTAGACCAATTGTACTTTCGCCGGATGATGCATTAAAAGCGTTTCTTGAGGTTGATATTGATGTATTAGCGATTGGGTCGTATCTAGTCTCGAGAAAATAATTAGAGATATAGTGGTGTTGTATCATCCTTGCGTTGCTGTTTATAACCCGAATAATCTGGGTAAGCTCAAGAAAGATTTTGAGGTGCTTATCAAGGTGCAACACCTCTAAGATGGAATAGCTGGCGTACAATAGAAAACGTCTCCATGGTAGAGACGTTGGTGATTTGTTCTCAGTGTGGAGTTACCAATCTCCCCACCTGTATATTCTTATCCTCCGTTAAAAACGGCTCTTCAGAATATTCGAACTACACGGAGTAGTATAGTGTTTGATAATGTCCATGTATGCAAACACTAATTGCGTACGCTACTAACTTAAGTAAAACAAGAAAATATTGTAAAGTCAATTTTGATAGGTTCTATGGAGTTTAGTGTGGTGGATAACTAACAAATATGGCCCAACTGATTTGTAGAAGTCATATTCTCAATTCAATAGTGAATTGAGGAACCAACAGATCACGATTAAACTCTTATGCAAAGCTTATAAGTGTCATTTGGCTCTAAATATGGACATTTAATACTTTAAAGTAGTTTTTAAAAGTTTTTGAATAAAATTGCTAAAAATCTTTCACACTAAACTCCATAGAACCTTTTGATAAATAAAAACTCCATCATTGAGATGGAGTGAAAAAGATGAATGCATTGAAAGTGAGCTGTTTCCGACCAGCCTTTGACAACTGGAACCGAGTTGGTAACTCCTGTACGCTAACGGAATCACCAAAGTCGTTGTGTGAACGCATAACAACGTTCTTGTGTTGCGCCTACTACGTTCCAAGAATCAAATTACTACAGATTCTCGCGTCTTACGTTCCTGACGCCAGCACTAACAATGCATTCACTAGAAGTAGTGTAAATTATCATTACATTTAAATCAAGTGAGCTTGTCTGGCAGTCTGCGTTTAGAACTTGGATGAGACTCTATTAAAAGACCCTCGGTTTTATATCTGAGGGTGTGTATCTGTATTTCAGTATTTAGGATTATTTGTGCAAATGTCGCCTCAAGGACTTGTTTTTTGAAAGATGCTCCATTACAGACATTGAGCCTGTCTCAAAATTGAGTGTTATCTGTGTTTGCAGTCGGGCCTTCCTATTCGGTATATTCTGCCAACCCCATTGTAGGAAGAAATCCGTTGCCAGTTTACTATGTAAGTCTTGTTTAATGTTCATAACATATTCTTTCTGTTGACTATTTTATCATAAGTTCTTTGATTGTGTATTTAATGAAAAAACCACCAGTTTATCGGTGGTTTTCATGATCTAAATTTTAATCATGAGTTACTGTGAGTTACAGTATTCTAGTGCATCGTCAAGTCTTGAATCCATTTTTTTAATTTCATCAGGATGAAGTCGTCGAGCTTCTTCCAATAACCTCCCTAGATTCACTTTATCTGGTATTGGAGCCTCTGCCAGTCGCTTGTTAATTTCAGTGACAACGGATTCGGGTTCATATACTTTGCATCGCTCAACGAACTCGACAATTCGCCTATTGTACTTTACTGGTATATCATTCATACGCAACGCACCTCCTTTCTATGATTATTATATACTCTTTTTATTTTTATATCTATTTACTTTTTCATTATTTGATCTCAGAGACACCCGCAGTAATTTGGGTAAGCTTAAGAAGGATTTTGAGGTGCTTATCAAGGTGCAACCTTGATGGTCTTTGTGTTATATTATTAATATCATGAATGTTGACCAGAATTTAGTAGATGCGGCAATTAAATTGCTGAAGAGTAAATTTCCAATTGGATCTGGTGGAGCGGCTGCAATGTATACAAAAAGTGGAAAGGTTCTGACTTCGATAGGTATAGAGGATTCACCTAATGATTCCGTTAATCTCTGTTATGAGACAGGGTGTATTTTAGAGGCTTTAAAATTGGGAGAAGAAATTGTAGCTACTGTTTGCGTATATAGGGAAACTACAAATAGTCCTATTCTAATACTTACTCCGTGTGGAATATGCCAAGAGCGCTTAAGGATATGGAGTGGTGGTATCTTTGCCGCTGTTCCTCAAAAGGGAGATTCTTCTAAGTGGGAATCAAGAACCTTGGATGAATTAGAGCCGTATTATTGGGGCAATGTTCTGAAATAGACCTCAACTTTTTATTGAATTTGATATAATTATTAAGTTTTCATTTCATCAATAAATCCATGAGTAAAAAATATATATGTGACGGAACTAAATATGAGATGGGTGGTCCAAAATTAGATACGATAAGTTTACCTGTTTCTATTAAGGGCATTCCTTTGAAGATAAACATTGAGGGTTATGAATTACAATTAAAATCATCATTTTGGGTCAGTCTCGTTTGTATCGGTAAAATAATTGAGAAGCACAAAATATCTATTCCAGATTTTGTAGATAAGGTCATTGAGGATTTTTGTAATTATACTAGAACAGTGGAAGTAAATTTTTTGAAATATCGTAATGAATTTAGATTTGTCTCACAAAATGAGAGACGAACCATTGTTGCAATGTGCGATATTTCTAATTTAAGAGAATTTTTTGATTTGGTAAACAAAAAGTATAATTTGAATGTTGAATATCAACCAACACATGTGACGGTCTATACCTTGCAACCAGAATTAGGCATCTTTCTATCCGATAGTAATGATTTAGAGAGGCTTACAAAGGTAATTCCTAATCCTGAAGGTGTGAATATATAATAATTTCTTAATTGTAATCGGATACAAAACTTGTTTAACAAAGAGAAAAGGAGGTACAATATATGCAAATAATATGAAGAACTGTATATATTGCACACTAGCACTACCAGAAATACAAGCCAGAAAAGTTGCGGAGAATGATCTTGCAGTAGCTTTTCCGACCAACATTCCTATTACTCCTGGACATATGCTCGTCATTCCGAAAAGATGCGTTGCTCGTTATGAAGATTTGACAGTTGAAGAGAAGAAGGCAATCGAGGAACTTCGGATGAAGATTACCGATGCTTTAAAGAAAGTATTTGGTGCAGAAGGTTTTAATTTTGCTTGGAATGACGGGAAAATTGCCGGTCAATCCATACCACACTTTCATTTGCATATTATTCAAAGGAAACAGGGTGATGTGGGTATTCTTGAATATGATCCTAGGAGATTTATATATAGACCAGGTGAGCGGGAAACTTCTCCTGAAGAAGAATTAATTGCAGTTAGTGAACTTATTAAGAAAGCTGTTACACATTTATGATTACGAAAAATACAGTTTATGTTACATGTTATGTAGATCCTAATGTAGAATATTAAAAAATCGTACAGACTTGAGGTGTGTACGATTTTGAAGAATTTGCATGGTCTAGACTTTTATTGTCAGACACTTGCTAAGTGGGCTTGTAAGAAAAGTTTTCTTTCTTTTCTTTTGATTCGGAGAATTGTTCTGTGTTCTGAGTGAGTCCTTGCCAGAAACTATCCAGATTGGCGGGTTTTAATGAGAATGGAGCTATTATGCCACTGATAATCATTGAACACTTAATTCCGAAGTGCTTCTCAAAGACTCTTGCTAATTCCACGGGTCCCATTTCAGTCTGCAAACAAACCAGTTTGTATTGCTGACCAGCTAGGAAGAATTCTGCAAACCAATCTTCGGCACGGTCATTAATTTTACTAAAGACATCTTTGGGGCTGAAGATCAGACCTTGATGTTTCGAGGTTTCATCTGGTGTGATATTGACTGCGACATGTATCATTTTTTTTGAAAAATATACATCCAACATAATTTATCCTTTTGTTGAGGTTCATAAATTATATTACATGATAATTGGCTGATGTCAACAACGCAGATTTGGATTGATTTCAAGATTATAGTACAATTACTATTGAGATAATCAAATAATGTATCCAGTAGATGGGTCCCACTAACACGTGCAGATGCGTCGGCAGACCGATGATAACAACGTTGTTAAACGATGGCTGGGGCAACTACGCAGGTACGGGAAAACCTAATCCTGCTTATCTTACGTCAGCCGATAAAGCTGGCGTCCTTATTTAATTGTGAAAAATCCTCAACCAGTGACGGTTGAGGATTTTGTGAATCGTTCACTGTGTATCAGTTTAGTTATATTTTGAGACAAGGTTGTAGAAGGACAGGTTCAATCCAAACACAACCGTTTTTTCCTGGCATATTCACAGGTTCGAGCAATGTTTTTACCAGATCGAAATCGGTTGGTATATCAGAGTAAACACGCAAGAACGGTGCATTTTTCCCGCGACGATCGAACGATCGAGAGGGAACTATGGTGACCGCACAATCACCTAACTGACTTGCTGGAAGATTGTTGTTCAATTGTCTCCATATACTTTCGGCAACTTGTTCCGTAATATCTGGTAGAAAACCATGTATTTCAATGTTCATTTTTAGCTCCCGTTTGATTGTTTGTGTTGCAACTAAGCAACGTTGCTATTTATTTTATCTGTTTTAATGATATCATAACTAACTTGACTTGTCAAATACTTCTTTCGACTCTACGAACTTTCGTGTGGTGGATAACTAATGAAAAAGGCGGTGTTAAGCTATGGAATGTAATTGTTCGATAAAGAGAGAAAAAGGTATAATATATTAAGTAGCAATTATAGGTTAATTAAATTATTGATTCTTACGGGGGTGAAATGCGAGAAAGGCTCTACTGCGGGGTGCTATTAGGCCGAGTAAAATCGGAATCGAACGCATTACGATGAAGGAATGCCGCCCTTCCACTCCTATGAGAGTTCGTGATTTGAAAGATAATTATCATCGGTTCTGACATTATTTTAAGTAATAGAGAATGCTACAATACATAAATCATGCAAATCCCTATCAAAAAACTTAAAAATGGTTTTGAAATTCCTGAATATGGTCTAGGTACGTGGCAGATGGGTGGTCGTATGGAAAGAGATATGGCAAATGATGATAAGTCTGATATCAAAGCAATACAAAATGCTATTGATAAAGGTGTTACTCATATTGATACAGCCGAGATATATGCGAACGGACATTCTGAGGAATTGATTGCAACAGCTATTAAAGAGAACAATATAGATCGGGAAAAACTTTTTATTGTCTCAAAGGTCCCCGGAGAACATCAAGGCTATGATGGTACTATCAATGCTTGTAAGCAAAGTCTGAAAAGGTTGAATACTAATTATCTGGATCTATATTTACTGCATGATTATGTTGATGATTTTCCTTTAAAGGATACAATCAAGGCTCTTTGTGAATTGAAAGAACAAGGTCTTGTAAAAAATATTGGCGTATCAAATTTTGGTATTGAACATTTAAAAGAAGCACAAAGTTATAGTAAATATCCAATAGTGTGTAATCAGGTTCATTACAATCTGAGAGTAAGAGAGGTTGAACATAGTGGCTTACTGAAATACTGTCAGGAAAATGACGTTATGATTGTTGCGTATAGGCCAACAGAGAAAGCGAAACTTTTTGATGAGACGCCAGCAATAATTGAAGAGATGTGCAAAAAGTATGGAAAAACTTTTGCGCAGATTTCGATTAATTGGCTGATTTCTCAGCCTAATGTAGTGACTTTAGTTAAGACCAGAAACCCAAATCACCTTGAAGAAAATCTTGGAGCTGTCGGATGGTATATGGAAAAGCAAGATATTGAAAGGTTACGCAATGAATTTCCGAGGCAGGTTATTGCTTCTGATGTAATTAGACTTGGATAATCATCAAGGTCGGGCCTTGATAATTCCGGCTAGGTCGGACCTAGCCGAACCACCCCCATATTTGCTAGTATGTATTCATTATGACTTCTGCCGAAATACGTTCTAGATTCTTGGAATTTTTTAAAAAAAGAGAGCATGCTGTGTTGGAATCGGCTTCTTTGGTGACTTCAGATGAAAAAGGGGTTACCAATCCTACACTTTTCAATACTGCAGGAATGCAACCACTCATCCCATATTTGTTGGGCAAGACACATCCATTGGGCAAACGTTTGGTTGATGCGCAAAAATGTCTTCGCACAGTAGATATAGATGACGTTGGAGATAATACTCACGCTACTTTTTTTGAAATGTTGGGCAACTGGTCTCTAGGAGATTATTTTAAAGAAGAGGCTATAAAATGGAGTTTTCAATTTCTCACTTCAAAAGAGGAAGGACTTGGTTTGGATCCTGGACGTCTATACGTAACTGTTTTTGAAGGTGATGAGAATGCTCCAAAAGATACAGAGGCTTTTGAAATTTGGAAAAAATACGTTCCTGAAAATCGCATATATTTCATGGGTGCCAAGTCCAATTGGTGGGAAGCTGGCGAAAACGGTCCTTGTGGTCCAGATTCTGAAATGTATTACGATGTTACTCCAAAAGGTTTGGGTGATTTGAATAAAGAAGGTTTCATTTCCGCTGATGATAAACGTGATGTTGTTGAGATTTGGAATGATGTCTTCATGCAATATGAGAAGAAAGACGGCAAGATCGTCGGCAAGTTACCGAAACCTTCG
This sequence comes from Candidatus Paceibacterota bacterium, assembly GCA_041666915.1. Lineage (NCBI taxonomy): Bacteria > Bacillati > Minisyncoccota > Minisyncoccota bacterium. Next base: position 280,071 of record JBAYFZ010000001.1, on the reverse strand, counting down.
GTAGATACTGGTGCTGGTTTGGAAAGATTGGCTATGGTTATACAAGGTGTCAATAATATTTACGATACAGATTTGTTGAAGCCTGCGATGATTAAAATAAGTGAATTACCAAAGAAAGATAGTTACGATTTGAAGTCAGCTAGGATTTTGGCTGATCATGTCAGAGCTTCAGTATTCCTCATTGCTGATGGAGTAGTACCTTCCAATACTGATAGAGGTTATGTTTTGAGAAAATTGATACGAAGGTCAGTCAGACATGCCAACGTTCTCGGTATTGGTGACAATGGCGAGATTGGTCTTATTGCCAAGTCTGTTATTGAGAATTACAAGAATATTTACAAAGAAGTCGTTGAGAAGAGTAATGTTGTAATAGAAGAAATTGCCAGAGAAGAAAAGAAATTCCGAGAGACTTTGAATCAAGGTTTGAAGGAATTTGAAAAGGGTGTTGACGCTTTCACCTTGTTTTCAAGTTACGGTTTTCCTTTGGAATTGACTCTTGAATTGGCGAAAGAGAAGGGAATCACGGTTGATGTAAATGATTTCAATGAAAAATTCAAGAAACACCAAGAACTTTCTCGTTCTGGTGCAGAACAGAAATTCAAAGGTGGGCTAGCTGATGCCAACAATGAAATGGTTGTCCGTTATCACACCGCTACACACTTGTTACACCAAGCTCTTTTTGATGTCCTCGGAAATGGTGTTATGCAAAAGGGTTCAAATATTACTACGGAAAGATTGCGTTTTGACTTTGCTCACACTGCCAAGATGACTGATGAAGAGAAAAAGAAAGTTGAGGATATTGTTAACCAAAAGATTGCTGAGAGATTACCAGTCAGTCAAGTAATAATGTCCAGAGAAGAAGCGGAAAAGACCGGCGCCAAACATTTCTTTGGTGAAAAATATGGTGATGAGATCTCTATTTATTTTGTCGGCAAAGATTTACCATCTGCTTTCTCAAAAGAATTCTGTGGAGGCCCTCACGTAAAGAATACCAGTGAACTCGCTGGTCCAGAAGGTAAGTGGCATTTCAAGATCGCCAAAGAGGAGGCAGTTGCTCAGGGTGTGAGGAGAATAAAGGCAGTGTTGGGGTAAGGAATATTGTTATATGAACAAAAAGAAAATATTTATTTGGAGTCTGTATGATTTCGCAAACTCGATAGTAATGATTGCTTTCTTCTTGTATTTTTCTCAGTGGCTCGTCATAGATCGTGGAATTTCAGATTTTTGGTTTAATGCTACACTTGCGATTTCAAGTCTACTTTTTCTATTGGTTGGACCTGTATTGGGTTCTATTGCCGATAAAACTGGAAACAAAACATCTGGCATAAGGATTACGACTATTCTCACAGCGATACTGTACCTTATTACAGGACTTATAACCGTCTTTATTCCAGAGTATGATATCCTTGCTGCTTTCTTTTTCACTATTGCGTCTAGTGTGTATCTTCTTTCTTTTATTTATTACAATTCTTTCTTAAAAGATATTGCTCCAGCAGAAAAAAATGGATTAGTTTCTGGTTGGGGTCTTGTTGGTAATTACCTTGGTCAGATAACAGCGATTCTTATTTCTTTACCTTTTGCTACAGGAGTTATTACCTTATGGGGAACTCCTGGGAGATCTCAAGTATTTATTCCTGCGACAATCATCTTTTTCTTATTCGCACTTCCTCTACTTATCTCTTTTAAAAAAGATAGCCGTATACCTTTGGTAGTACATATAAATGTTCTCGATGAATACAAGAATGTCTGGAGGGCGCTTGTTAATTTATTAAAAATACCAAATTTGGGACGTTTCTTTCTGGCTTATTTTTTATTTAATGATGCTGTGCTTACTGCTGGGAATAATTTTCCAATATATCTAGAAAGAGTTTTTGGTACAGATGATACTATAAAAAGTTATATTCTTTTGGGTATGATGATTACTTCTGCAATCAGTTGTCCTATATCTGGATGGATTGCAGACAAGATTGGATTTAAGAAAACTTTGATCGGAATTCTTATTGGCTGGATCGTTATGTTTCCACTTCTAGCTTTTGCGAATAGTGTGATATTTGTTGTTTTTGTCGCCGTTATCACGGGCCTTTTGTTTGGTTCTGTATGGACAGTTACTAGAGCGATGGTTATTAAATTTACACCACAAAGTAGTTTGAATCAGTCTTTTACGTATTTCACTCTTATGGAACGCTTTGCTACCTTTATTGGTCCAATCTCTTGGGGATTGATAGTTGCATTGGCTCCTCATTCCGAGGCGTTCAACTATCGCGCGGCAGCTTTTTCTATGACAATATTTGTGGTTGTAGGCCTTTTGATTATAAGGAAACTTCCTGGTGATACTAAGGAGTTGTAATAAGGACTATTAAGATGAAAATAATTTCTTTGAACACTTGGGGAGGTCGAGCTGGTAAGGAAGAATTGACCTCGTTTTTCAAGAAGTATAGAGAAGGAACAGACATTTTTTGTTTACAGGAGATTTGGTCTGCTCCACATAATAGAAATTTTGATGGGCAATTTGCTGGTGGACATGTTCTCAAACACAGTCAGATTATGACTGATGGTATGCAAAATATTTCCAAGTCATTATCTGATCATGTAAGTTATTTCCGTCCACATCTTTGGGACAATTACGGTCTCATGATGTCAGTTGGTAAAGATTTGAAAGTTATAAAAGAAGGCGAATTGTTTGTTTTTAGAGAAAAAGGTCATGTGCCAGAAGGTGATCTCGGTAATCATGCAAGAAATATTCAATTTGTAACTTTAATGATAGGTGAAAAATTAGTTACAGTCATAAATTTTCATGGCTTATGGAATGGTAAAGGTAAGACTGATACTGAAGATAGGATAAATCAATCACAAAATATAATTAATTTTATTAAATCATTGGAAGGTGAATGTATTTTATGTGGGGATTTTAACCTCTTACCAGATACGAAAAGTATAAAGTTATTTGAATCTTTTGGTCTTGTAAATCTGATAAAAGAATACAATATGAAATCTACTAGAACCTCTTTTTACACAAAGCCAGAAAAATATGCAGATTATGTTTTTGTAAGTAAAGGAGTGGAAGTAAACGATTTCAAAGTATTACCAGATGAGGTTTCAGATCATTTGGCTATGTATTTGGATTTTGAGTAAAGAAAATATGATCCACGAAAACACATTCAAGAAAGTTGACTTTAACGGAGCCAAAGGGCTTGTTTTTCTTGGGGACAAGATACTTGTTTATCGTCGAGATAATAAAACAAATAATTGGCCTCTGAATATCGATTTACCGGGTGGTGGTCGAGAAGGAGATGAGTCACCATTTGATACATTTAAACGAGAGGTGAAAGAAGAGTTTGGAATTGATATTGAAAAAAATGAAGTTGAATTTTCATGTACGGTCCAAAGTGTAATTGAACCCGACAAAAAGTCATATTTTATAGTTGTAAAGACTCTGAGATTTAAATCAGAAGATATTGTCTTCGGGAATGAAGGAATCGAATGGATGCTTATAACACCTGCGGAATTTATTAATCGATCCGATTGTATTGAACGACAACAAAAGAGAGTCAAAAGATATTTGGCAGAGGAGCTGGTGTCTGAATAGAATTCAAGAAATGATACCCCCAGGGGGTATCAGAATGCGATTTTATGATATTATAATCCCCAGAAAGATTACTTTATGAAAATGACAGTAGCATCGTTTGCTTCTCGGTTAGAGAAAACTTATGATCCGGAGTTACTTGAAAAATTCCGCAATAAATTTCCTAGTCTAAATTGGGAAATTACTTCAGATGAAGGTTTTAGGGTGGTTGGTGAGTTGTTGCATGGCGAGGGTCAAAACCAGCTTGATTTAGGGTCGTTGGCGTTACCGACCAATGCAAGGTGAAATGCTTGTTTAAGATTATAGCAACACACCCCCTCATACATTTTTGTGATGAGGGGATTTTTTATACTTCTGACAAAAATTGCGGTACTATTGCATTAAGATTATTTAAGGGTGTAGAATACCAATATGGAACCTATAAAAGCCCCCAATTTAAGCCTTCTTACTAAAGCTCATGAGTATAAATGGGTGGCTTTTTCTCTAGATTACAAAAAACTCCTTGCTGTTGCCGAGTCACTTATGGGTCTAAGAAAAAAGGTCGGAAAGACAGAAGCGGTTGTTATGCATGTACTGCCTGCTGATGTTAGCTACGCTCCGAATGTTTGATAAATCCAAATGAAAAAAATCCCAAAGAAAACTTGGCCGGAATATTTTCAACAGATATATGAGGGTAAAAAGACTTTTGAATTGAGATTGAATGATTTTGAGGTGGAAGAAGGCGATATTCTTGTCTTACAGGAATGGGATCCAAAGACAAAAAAGTATACGGGAAGGGAAATTGAAAAGAAGGTTGGTTATGTGGGTAAATGGAAGATTGAAGAATTGGAACAATTTTGGCCTGAGAAAGAGATAAAAGACAGGGGTATACAGGTCATTTCATTGAAATAATTAATCAGTCTGTTTTGGTAATATCCTGGATTCCCGCCTTCGCGGGAATGACAACAGAAAAAGTGGTATAATACTACCAATGTTTCTTGCAAAAAAAGCTGAAAGCCAATTGATATTGATTTTAGGTGTAGAAAGTACCGTCGTCTGCGGGTCTTTGGCTGTCATTTCTGCTGGAGCTTTACCAGAAGTTATATTTACTCACAACGTAGGTATTGCTTACGGTTTTAGGATGGACAATAACCATTTGGTTAGAGCTACACGCAAAGCTATCTCAGAGATTATTCAAGTCACTCAACAACATATTCATATTCGTCGTAACCTTGAAAATTTACCAGTTATACCCCATAAGATTTCTGCTGTTCATTACGTTTTATCTTCACCTTGGATAGTGTCTGAGACAAAGTTGATGACGATGAATTTTGAAAAAGATGTTCAAGTTTCAAAGAAATATGTTTGTGAGCTTATAGAAGCTGATAGAGCCAAGATCGTTCCAGTCTCGGCAGAACCAATGCAGGTTGTAGAGCAGAAGATTTTTGATGTCAAATTAAATGGTTATTCGGTGGCAGATTGGGAGAATAAACAAACCAGTTCATTGAATGTATCTTTTACTGTTTCTATTGCTAGCGCTAGGATGGTTGAGTGTTTTATAGAGGAATGTAGACATTTGGTACATCACAATAAGGTACAATTCCATTCTTCATTATTGCTTCAGTATATAGGTGTAGAAAAGGTTTTGAAATCAAGGGAGGATTATTACTTAGTCCATGTTCACGGTGACTACACTGACACTTTTGTTGTTAGGAGGAAGACTTGTGTATTTTTTGGGTCACTGCATTACGGAGTCCGTACTATTATAGGTAGGATCGGTACTATCATAAACAATAATAAGCAGGCTGTTGATTCCATCATGTCTCTGTATACTAGTGGGAAGCTAGATGATGTACACAATAAAAAAGATATTGAAGTCGTTGAGGAAGTTGTAGGTGAATGGTACAAAAAGCTGAGTAAATTGTTATCAGAATCTGGAAATGAAATGAGCCCATCTACTTCTGTTATCATAAACACTTTGACTCACAATGATTGTTTCTTGAAGATTTTAAGAAAGATCAATCCAAAAGCTTTTATCTCAGAACTTCCTATAGATGATCTTTTGACCAAGGTTGTTTTTGAAGAACAATCAGAGAAAAGTAGACTTTCTTCATTGTATACGATTGCTATTCACAGTTTATTAGTATAGATAATGTGTTAATATTTAAATATAAAGAAGATGCCAAGACGTGTACAAGATATAATTCCTGCTAACCATCGTTCTATGCGTGAAATATCACCACGTACGCGTGTTGATGCAAAAGAATCTAGTAAATCAAAGAAAGAAATAGTAGAAGAAATAATGGTAAAAGAGGAAGAGGAAGTCCCTATAAAGATAATTAAAGAAAAAAAAGGCCCTACTTCGCTCGCCGAGAGCGAGTTACGAAGGGTGAATAAAACAGAAGATTTTGAAGAAGAAGTATCAGTTGGTAAAAGCAAATCGCCGTTCGGCAGAATGCCGATAACTCCACCTCCTGTAGAAAAGAAACCAAGGAGAAAAATAAAGATAGGTAAATGGCCGATTATTACAGTTGGTGTGATTGTTCTTATCGCTATTATCGGTTATTTTGCTTCGTCTTTCTATTCTCAAGCCACATTTACTATTGTTCCAAAAGTTGTTCCAGTTACTGTAAATAGTACTTATGTTGCTCAAGGTACTCCAGAGAGTAATGGTCTTTCATATCAAATAATAACAAAGAAAATTACAGCGACCACTACGGTAACAGCCGTAAATGGCCCTATGACCAATACAAAAGCTTCTGGCAAGGTTACATTTTATAATTCGTATAGCAGTCAAGCAGTACGCCTAGTAGCTGGAACTCGTTTGTCTAGTGAATCCGGCTTGATATACAAATTGGCTAGTTCTATTGTCATTCCAGCATATACGAAGCCTGCTGATGTAGTAGTTCCGGGCAAGATCACTTCTACAGTTACAGCCGATCAGTCTGGTCAAAACTACAATATTTCTCAAACAGATTTATCCAAAGATCTCAAGATTGTTGCTTACAAAGGTTCACCAAAATATGACACTATATACGCCAAGCCAGTCACTAGTATTGCTGGAGGTTTTTCTGGTGTAAAGAAAATCATCAATCCTTCCGCTCTGGCATCTTCTACAGCAACGTTGAAATCACAGATAACTACATCTCTACTTGCAGATGTAAATACTTCCATACCAGATGGTTACATAATGTATGAAAAAGGCTATACAATATCTTTTGGTGCTCCAGTCACAGGTGGCAATGATCCTTCTACCGCTACAGTAAGTCTGCAGGGTACTATTTATGGTATTGCTTTCCCTAAAAATAAACTTGTAGAAAGTATTGCCGGAAATCAGACTATTTCTCTCTTTGGTCCATTCGCATATACTGCACCAGGCTTAGAATCTCTAGAAGTTGTAATTACAAATCTTAAGGATTTTTCACCAACCAAGAAAGGGGCATTGGTCATCCATGCCAAAGGGGGTATGAAGATTATTGGTACTATTCCAGTTGATGATATAAAGAAGAAACTGGCTGGTATATCTTTGGCAAGCACTCAGGAAGTCTTCAAATCATATAGTCCAGTTATAGAATCTGGTTCTGGAGAGTTGGCTCCGCCTTGGGCAAAGATTCCAACCGATTTGAGTAGAATCAAGGTTATCGTACAGGAACCCTAGTCTTCTATTGACTTTGATAGGTCATTTCTGCTAATATCATCAAGCGTCCTTTTAAGAGATGGAATCACCTTCCAAACCAAATAATTCCGCAACCGGAACAGTCGTTGAGGCTTTGCCAAATACGCTTTTTCGCGTAAAGCTTGAGAATAAAGAAGAGATCATTCTAGCCTATCTGGCAGGAAAGATGCGAATGAATCGCATCCGTGTTCTCATTGGTGATAAAGTAGAACTTGAGATAGATCCTTATGGAGGTAAAGCACGCGTAACAAGACGCCTTTAATATATAAAAAATGAGAGTCAAAGCTGCAGTAAAACGCATATGCGCAAAATGTACCGTCGTCCGACGCGGAGGGTATGTTTATGTAACATGCAAAGGTAATAGGAGACATAAGCAAAGACAGGGATAATTTCAATAATATAAAAATATGCGTATTTTAGGAATAACACTACCAGAAAACAAAAGATTAGAGATAGCTCTAACAGCTATTTATGGTATCGGACGTTCTCGTGCAAAGCATGTTCTCCTCAAATCAAAGATTGATGGAGGTACAAAACCAAAAGATTTGACTGTTGAACAAGAAAACGCTCTTCGTAAATTGGTAGAAGGTTTCAAGATAGAAGGTGACCTCAAGCGAGATACCGCAGGCAATATCAAACGCCTCAAAGATATCAAAGCTTACCGAGGCTTACGTCACGCAAGACATTTACCAGCGAGAGGTCAGCGAACAAAGACCAATTCCAGAACAGTCAGAGGTAACGTTAGAAAGACAATGGGATCTGGTAAACGTAAAGAGGAAAAGAAATAATCCGAAATCAATCAACCCCTCGATAAAAACTCGGGGTAAATAAACAATAACATGGGTAAAAAAAGAATTGTAACAACTGAAGGAGCTGAAGGTGCTGATAAGGCCAAGGCAATCACCGTATCTGCAAAGAAACGTGTTGATTCTGGTATTTTACATGTCCAATCAACCTACAATAACACCAAAGTTATGCTTACAGACAAAGCTGGCAACGCCCTCATGTGGGGTTCTAGTGGTGGCGCAGGTTTCCGTGGAGCAAAGAAGGGTACTCCATTCGCAGCAGCCAAGGTGGGAGAGACCCTAGCTTTGAAAGCTCAAAATATCGGTCTCAAAGAAGTTGACGTTGTAGTCAAAGGGGTTGGTTCTGGTCGTGAATCAGCTATCCGTGGTTTTATTAGTAAAGGAATAACTATTTCATCTATCAAAGATGAGACTCCAGTTCCTTTCAATGGTCCTCAGCCAAAGAAACCTCGTCGAGTATAATTTTGTAATTCATCATAAATTTCCATGAAAATAGGACCAAGATATAAAAAAGCAAGATACCTCGGAGCACCAGTCTTCCGTAAAACGCAAACACAAAAGTTTGCGATGAGATCTCAGCGCAAGGCAAAGACTATGGGTGGCCGTCGTGGTGCCAAGAGTGAATACGGCAAGCAAATGATGGAAAAGCAGAAGGCAAGATTCAGTTATGGTGTTTCTGGTAAACAATTCACAAATTACGTCAAGAAAGCTTTGAAGACTCAAGGTGACAACGGCAAGAACCTCCTCTCACTTCTAGAAGGAAGACTTGATAACGTAGTAGTTAGAGCTGGTTTTGCTCCTACTAGTTCAGCGGGAAGACAGATGGTTGCCCATGGACATATTGTCGTCAATGGTAAAAATGTAACCGTTCCTTCATACGAAGTTCGTATTGGAGACAAACTTACCATTCGTGAAGGAAGCAAAAATAAGGTCATTTTCTCAAAACTGGATGAAGATTTGAAGGCAGTGAAGCACCCAAGTTGGATGTCTATTGATGAAAAAACAAGAACCATTACCATTATTGGAAGACCAGTCAGTGAAGCAACCGAACTTCTATTTGATGTTCGTGCGGTGTTGGAGTTCTACACACGCTAGACAATTATCTTTTTTACTGTATAATTAATCCTCTATTTTATAATATAAAAATATATGACCTACGACGTCGTTTTACCTTCAAAACCAAAAGCAATCCGCGAGGACAAAGTCAGTGGAACCTATGAGATTGATGGTCTTTATCCTGGATACGGACATACTCTAGGTAACTCTCTTAGACGCATCATTTTGTCGTCTTTGCCTGGTACAGCTATTACAAAGGTCAAGATCAAAGGTGTTGAACACGAATTTTCAACTATCAATGGCGTCAAAGAAGATGTCATCATGATCTTGCTCAATTTGAAAAAAGTTCGTATTCGTCTTGATACAGATGAACCTCAGGTCATAACTTTGAAAGTAAATGGTGTCAAAGAAGTTTGTGCCAAGGATGTAGATGTCCCTGGTCAAGCAGAAGTTCTCAATCCAGATTTACATATTGCAACTTTGACCGAAAAGTCATCTGAGCTGGATATTGAGCTCACGGTTGAAAAAGGCCTCGGATATGTTTCCAAGGAAGTTATCCAAAAAGATCGCGTTGATATCGGAGCTATCACTCTTGATGCCGCTTTCACTCCTATTCGCAAAGCAAATTACGAAGTAGAAAATATGCGTGTTGGAGATCGTACAGATTTCAACCGCCTCCGCTTGGTTATTGAAACAGATGGTACTATCACTCCACGTGAAGCTTTGGAAAAGTCTATTACGCTCATGATTCACCAGTTGAAGTCAATTGTTGGATTCAAGGAAGAAGAAGTTGTTCCAGAAGCTTCGGAAGACAAAGATTCCGACAACGAAGCTGGAGCAGGTAAAGAAAAGAGAGGTGAGATTGATACCGAACTCTCAAAGACACGCGTTGATACTCTGGACCTTTCTGCTCGTACAGTCAAAGCACTTTCAAATGCAAACATCAGGACTTTGGGTGGACTCTTCCGTAAGAAGGAGTCAGACATCATGGATGTTGATGGATTGGGAGCAAAGGGAATGCAAGAGATCAAAAAGTTATTAGCACAGTATGGAGTAACGTTGAGACAGTAATGGAAAGATTAAAAATCAAAATGGAAAATAAAATCACACATGCAACAGATATTTTCAAATTTGATTTTTCAATTTTAATTTAATTTTATGAGACATCATTCAAACGTAAGAAAATTCGGACTAGAAACAAATCAGCGTCATGCATTGATGCGCTCTTTGGCTCGTAACCTTATTCGTGATTCTAGGATTACAACCACAACAGCAAAGGCCAAGGAACTCAGACCATTCGTAGAAAAGTTGGTCACTAGAGCAAAAGCTGGTACTTTGGCTGGAAGACGTATCGTCAATTCACGCATTCAGAGTGATGATGAGACAAAGATTTTGTTTGATACTATCGCTCCAAAGTACAAAGATAGAAAAGGTGGCTACACAAGGATTATAAGAATGCCAAACCGTGACTTGGATGGTAGTTCTATGTCACTCATTGAATTTGTATAATGTTTCAACGATTTTCACCATAAATATTATGAAATACACAATAGACGCACAAGGAAAGAAATTGGGACGAGTAGCTAGTGAAGCTGCTGCTCATCTTATGGGCAAACATTCTGCTGTATTTGCCAAGAATGTTGTCTCAGAAGATAAGGTTGAAATCTGCAATGTAAACATGGCTGATATTTCTGATGCCAAGAAGACCAAAGATACCTATGTCACTTACACAGGTCATCGTGGTGGTCTCAATTCTGAAAGCCTCTCTCATCTCATCGGTCGTCGTGGTATGACAGAAGTTTTTCGAAGAGCCGTCACACGTATGTTGCCACCAAACAAGTTGCGCGATCTTAGGTTGAAGAATTTGATTATAAAAGAATAGCCAGCAGAAATAGAAAGAATAAAATGACACCTACAAAAACAACAGCCAAATATTTCGAAGCCGTCGGACGACGCAAGACTGCCATCGCCAGAGTCCGCCTTTTTGCCGGAACGAAAAGTGGTTTTGAAGTTAACGGAAAAACTCTAGAAGCATATTTTCCAGTAAAGGAAATGCAGATAACTGCTGTAGAAGCTATCACTGCTGCTAAGGCTGGTGAGAAGTTCCATGTTACTGCCAAGATTGTTGGTGGTGGCATTTCAGCCCAATCAGAGGCTCTACGCCACGGTATTGCAAGAGCTCTACTTATATATGATATACAGATGCGTGGTACTTTGAAGAAACTAGGATATTTGAGACGTGATCCTAGAGCCAAAGAACGTCGTAAATTCGGATTCAAGAAGGCAAGAAAGAGTCCACAGTGGTCAAAGCGTTAAATTAAGATATTCACAAAAAGAGAGGTTGCAAAACCTCTTTTTTTGTTGTATCTTTTAGTCAGAAAGAAGAATGCTCCTATGAAAAAAATAATATACGAATTGTATACGTTGGTTCTGGCAATTATATTGCGAGCTCGCCGTCGGACGAAGATTGGTGATTTACGTCGTCACATTCTCATGATAGTCGATCCTGAAGGTTGTGATCGTGCTTGTGAACATTTGGATGAATGTCGCCATATTGTTGAGCATTACCGCATCAAACTTTCCGAAGCTGGCTTCGACTCTGGTCTCCCCGCATTACGTAACGAAATGTACGCTTCGCTTCAACGTGCCATGCTTCGCAAAGCCAATAGTATCAGTGGGTTTTGTTTACAATTTTTATAAGATAAAATTTTGCGGCACATTGTAGTTCGGCCAGTCTGTACGGACATATAAGTAGACTAGGCCTGTCATCAAGTAATAAGTATATCGTTGCCGCATTCAAAGCTGGATTTCTCCTCACGGAAATCCAGCCCTTTTTTTGTGAGTTTTCCGGATGTCTCTCTTCCAGAAAAAAGATTGCAAAACGATCAATTTTCCATTAAGATTCTATTACATGAATAAAAAAGACTCTGATAACGATATAATTTCTGAGCAAGAATCAGAAAATCTTGCCGTGGATACGGATAACCTCGACGATTCTGTTGTGGCTGAAGAAAATGCTGTAGAAGCTATCAAAAAACTTCGCGAAAAGTTGAAAAAGGCTGAACAGGAAAAACAAGAATATTTGGTAGGTTGGCAACGTGCAAAGGCTGACCATATAAATGCTCGCAAACGTGATGAATCCGAAAAACAAGAATTCGTAAAGTTTGCCAACGAACGTTTGATTGATGGTCTCATTCCGGTTATGGAAAGTTTTGATATGGCAATGGGTAACAAAGAAGTTTGGGAAAAAGTTGATAAAAATTGGCGGGTTGGTGTGGAGTATATTTATTCTCAATTAAAAAAAGTCTTGAGTGACGCTGGTTTGGAGGAAATCAATCCTATAGGAAAACCATTTGATCTCAACCGTGACGAAGCTTCTGAGTATGTGCCAGTAGAAAAGGAGACTGACCATCACAAGGTATTGGCTGTGGTGCAAAAAGGTTACACTTTGAATGATAAGCTTATGCGACCTCCTAAGGTAAAGGTTGGGGAATTTAAGAAAGAATAATGGACAGAAATTAGTAAACAAAAATTCCGCATTAAGCGGGATTTTTTATAGAATTTTTTATAGAAAATGCCGAACCTTTTTGGAAAGGTCCGGCATAAGGAGTTTGGGGGTCTTCAGATTTAACTCCTCAAAAACAGTAAGGCGGATTCTGTTCTGAAGATTTTTGGATCCAATCTATACACCAGGAATTTGGGCCGTGGCGTATGTAGTCTTACCCAGTCACTAGCAAATATTAACAACTCAGTCTTCCTCATGGAAATTATTTGAAAGTCATCTACATGAAGAATCCAAATAAAGATTACCATGGTATTTGATAAAGTGCAAATATAAAAATGTTGGAAGGGTTTGGTATAAAGGGCGTCATGATTTTTTCTTGAATTTTTGCACTAAATAAAGTAGAATGTTTGTACTAAAGATATGATAACCCCCTATAGTAATTCACAGTTTTTGTCCCGTATTTTCACTGACGCCGTTGGTCGCCAATTTCGTTTGACTTTCCTTGTTGCCGTTGTGAATGGGGAACTCAAGGGTCGTTTGGTATCAGCTCAACCAGTTTCGGCAAACACCAATAACCAAACACCAATAACCAACCTTCAACTTACTGGATCTGTTTGCGATTCTAGTAATGCTTTCTGTTTGCCTATTGTCTTTTCTAATAAGAAGCCAGCTACTGTCTATGCTCCATATTTTGCTCCAGTAGTTTCTCCATATTTTTCTTTAGAATTTCTTATAAATAGTCAACCAACTAGAGCGCCATCTCGCAGATAATTTTCGCGCATTTTTTGGTCAAGAAATTGGCTATGTTTGCGTGAGGGGAGAGAACACTTTCTCTCTCTTAACAACTTATGAAAATGTGACGAAAAATCCGTCACATTTTATGAAGTAATGTTGAGAAGAAAAGGTGTGTGGGGAAGTAGGTGAAAAAGAAAAAAGAGTCTTGGTCGCCTCTATTATGAGAAAATTAAATCTAAAAGTAGATTATTAAATTAAATTAACTAAAATGTCCAAAATCATCGGAATAGACCTTGGAACCACTTTCTCGGCAGTCGCTGTTATGGAAGCTGGTACACCAAAGGTTCTAGAAAATGCAGAAGGTGCAAGGACTACACCTTCTATAGTCGCACAGTCCAAAACTGGTGAACGTCTCGTCGGTTTGCTTGCAAAACGTCAGGCTGTTACCAATCCAAAAAATACAATCTTCCAGATCAAACGCTTTATGGGTCATACATTTGATGATCCAGGAGTACAAAAAGACATCAAAAATGTCTCCTTTGAAGTACGAAAATCTTCTACAGGAGGTATTGAAGTCAATATGTCTGGAAAATGGATGCGTCCAGAGGAAGTTTCAGCAATGATCCTTCAGAAACTAAAGAATGATGCTGAGTCTAGACTTGGAGAAAAGATTACCGAAGCTGTTATTACCGTACCAGCTTACTTCAACGATTCTCAAAGACAAGCCACGAAAGATGCCGGAAAAATCGCAGGTCTAGATGTGAAGCGCATTATCAATGAACCAACAGCTGCTGCTCTCGCTTATGGATTCAGTAAGAAGAAAGATGAAAAGATTGCAGTTTTTGACTTTGGTGGAGGAACATTTGATATCTCTGTTCTAGAAGTTGGAGATGATGTCATTGAAGTAAAATCAACCGACGGTGACTCACATCTTGGTGGTCGTGATATTGATGCCAAGATCGTCAACTGGTTGGCTGATACATTCAAAAAAGAAAATGGAATAGATTTGAAAAGTGATCCTCTTGCCTTACAACGCCTAGATGAAGCTGCTGAGAAAGCCAAGATTGAACTTTCTACAGCTATGCAGACGGAAATAAATATTCCTTTCGTAACTTCTGGTTCAGATGGACCAAAGCATTTGCTCGTAGTTATGACACGAGCAAAACTAGAAGAAATGACACAGGAATTTGTTGACCGTGCCATGACTATTACCAAACGAGCTATTGACGCTTCACCTTTCAAGATTGGAGAAATAAACGAAGTCATCTTGGTTGGTGGACAGACTCGTATGCCAGCTTTGCAAGAAGCTGTGAAGAAGCTATTCGGTAAAGATCCTCACATGGGTGTGAATCCCGACGAGGTGGTTGCGGTGGGCGCCGCTATTCAAGGCGGAATCTTGGGTGGAGAAGTTCGTGATGTCCTTCTCTTGGACGTCATTCCACTTTCACTCGGAATTGAAACTTTGGGTGGTGTAGCTACTAAACTTATAGAAAAGAACACCACGGTTCCTACCCAGAAATCTCAGATATTCTCAACAGCTGCTGACAACCAGACGTCAGTAGAGATTCATATCACTCAAGGTGAACGTGCTATGTCAGCCGATAACAAATCTCTAGGCAGATTTATTCTTGATGGTATTCCACCATCACCTCGTGGTATGCCTCAAGTGGAAGTCTCATTTGATGTTGATGCAAACGGTATCTTGAATGTTACCGCAAAAGATAAAGCTACTGGAAAAGCGAATTCTATCAAGATCACTGCTAGCTCGGGACTTTCAAAAGAAGAGGTAGAAAAGATGAAGCAAGAAGCTGCTGCTCATGAAGCTGAAGATAAAGCCAAGCATGAAGCGGTTGAAGCAAAAAATATTGCGGAACAACTTGTTTATACCGCAGGAAAAGCTTTGAAGGATGCTGGTGAAAAAGTTCCAGCCGAACTTCGTAAGTCAATTGAAGATAAGATTGCAGATTTGAAGACTGCTAAAGATAATTCCAATCCAGATAAAGAAGCTATCAAAAAGGCAACCGAAGCTCTTTCTACAGAGATTCAGAAGATTGGTTCCTTCTACGCTGAAGCTTCGAAGGACAAGCAGAATAATCAGACTGGGAATTCGGAGCCGGCTGGTAATTCAGGTGACGGTAAAGAGGGAGGTGATAATGTGAAAGATGCCGAATTTAAGGAGAAGAAGTAATAGCTAGGTCCGACCTAGCCGAAAAAACTACCATGAAAAAACGTCGAACTTTTCGACGTTTTTTCGGAATGATAAAAAAGACCCTCGGTGATGAGGGTCTTTGTGATGGTGAAGGTCATTCTTCGGTGAAAGTTAGAAATTTGTTTCCCAGCCAGTCTCTTTAAGAACTTCAAAATTGATATCGAGTATTTTTTTACGTTGCTCGATTTCTTTTGCGTCATCAATAAGCTCATCTTCCAATATTAATGTAATTGATGGTTCTTCCGGTGTATCTTTCTGATCAATAGACGCTTCCACTTTTTTAACGACAAGACTGAGGTCATTTTCAGTGTGGATTGTCATTCCAATAAACGGATTGATATTTTGTGGTAGATTGACAATCTTTGAAGCTTCTCGATTATAATCAACGGTATCAAGGAACAATAATAAGACTCTCATAAATGTGCATCTTCTAAGTTTAATTTCCAAAGCATTCCAATGCCTTGAATAAAGGGTATTAACCCTTTAACTGTTTAATAAAACATTAACATTGTAGTTACTATTATGTCAAGTTGTGGTATTTTTTAACAAGCGTAAAATTGTAGTAACAAATTTCAATTTCTAGCGAACGAAAAACCGTCGAAAAGGAGTGAGAGGCGGTTTTTTGTTACAGGAAATAATTATTAATTAATTTTATAAACATATGAACAAAAAAGAAGTCAAAAATACAGGGGAGTTGATTATTTACAGTGGTCAGAAGGGTGGAGTTGAGTTACGAGCGGATGTTGGGAAGGAGACTATTTGGGGAACTCAAGACCAGATTGCTAAACTTTTTGGAATCCAAAGACCGGCGATTACGAAACATTTTAAAAACATATTTGATTCTGGAGAATTGAATGAAAATTCAGTCAGTTCCATTTTGGAACATACTGCCGAAGATGGTAAGAAATACAAGGTTAAATTCTATAATCTCGACGCTATTCTTTCTGTCGGCTATCGCGTTAATTCTAAACAAGCAACTCAATTCCGTATCTGGGCTACCAAGACTCTAAGAGAGTATCTTATGAAGGGTATTGTGATGAATACTGACCGTATCAAACAACTTCCTGAAAAGATTCTCAAAGATCTTGATCAAAAAATTAAGTTTATTCAACGTACAATTCAGAGACGAGAACTCAACAAAAATGAAGTTGACGGTTTATTATCCGTTATTGACGGTTATTCAAATGCTTGGTTACTTCTTAAAGAGTATGATGAAGGCGGAATTTTATTGAAAAAGAGTAAAGGTAAGGAAAAGCGACGCTTTGACTATGAATTTGTCCGACCAGCTGTTGATAGATTGAAGGAAAATTTGATTGGAAAAGCTGAGGCTGGGGAATTGTTCAGTTCTGAGCGCGACGGCTCATTCCAAGGTATCTTGAAAACAATTTATCAAACGTTTGGTGGTAAAGAATTGTATTCAAGTCTTGAAGAAAAAGCTGCACATTTATTGTACTTTATTATCAAAGATCATCCTTTCTCTGATGGTAATAAACGAGTCGGTTCTTTCTTGTTCATTTCATTTTTACAGATCAATGGCATCTTGATCCGTCCAAACGGAGAAAAGAAAATTAATGATAATACTTTGGTTGCCCTAGCACTCCTTATTGCAGAAAGTGATCCAAAAGAAAAAGAGGTGATGGTGGCTTTGGTGACTAACCTATTAGTATCATAATATAAAAAACGTCGAAAAGTTCGACGTTTTTTCGGAGTGATAAAAAAGACCCTCACTGCTTTCGTTGGAGAAAGTGTGAGGGTCTTTGTGAGATTACTGGCTGAGAATTGGGTTAGCGGTGGTATAGGTTGAAACATTTTATATTGTGGAACCAGTGGATTGTCTTACCACGCGAATCAACCATTTTCATCGCTACTGTCTCTTTGGGTATGTGATTTTTACACCCATAACAACGGACAGTCCCTGTTTTCACCTCATCTTCAATCATTCGAGCCCTTTTCTTTGTTCTATGGAAGCAAGTTATTGATAGATCTGATCTTAATAGCATAACATTTCAATGTTTTAGGTTTTCTTGTTTAGGCTTACCTCGGTTTCCTTTCTAAAACCAACCTACGTCCTGCGTGTCTTTTTTGTAAGAATGTTTCTCAATTGTTTTTCTTTGGATTGTTTTTCTGAGACCTCTCTGATAGTGAAATGAGGTTTCGGTTCAAGAGTTCTTGTGCGACCAACTTCAAAGTTTTGAAAGCCATTTTCTGGAACAGGTGTTTCGCATACGATACTACCCATCTCTTGAGGTTCAATAGTGCAGTGCCCAGAAAACTTAATTTCTGCAAGCACTTTGCCATCTTGATTTTTAACCAAGAATTTTGTCATAATAAATCCTTTAGTTTTTGGTTTAAGTTTCTGTTAGACCATTTTTAAATTAATTCAAAGACCAGTGTTTCAAGTCATAAAGACTTGTAAAACGGCTAAAAGTATGATAACATGGCAAACATTAATCGTCAAATATGAAAGATTATTACAAAACATTAGGTGTTGAAAAAGGTGCTTCCAAGGACGATATAAAAAAGGCCTTTAGAAAATTGGCGCATCAATATCATCCAGATAAAACTAAAAATGACCCCACCGCTTCTCAAAAGTTCAAAGAAGCCAGTGAGGCTTATTCTATATTGTCAGATGATGGTAAACGCCAGCAATACGATACCTATGGTTCAGCTGGACCTGGTGGAGCTGGTTTCAATGGTGGTGGTTTCAACCCACAAGGAGGTTTTGGTGGTTTTGATTTCTCTGGATTTCAGCAAGGCAATGGTCAAGGATTTGAATTTGATCTAGGTGATATCTTTGGAGAATTCTTTGGTCAAGGTGGAAGATCTAGTTCAAGACGAGCCGCAGATGAGAGGGGTCGTGATATTTCTGTTGACTTACTCATTTCTTTTGAAGAATCTATTTTTGGCGTTGAAAAAGATCTCTTGGTTACAAAATCATCAAAATGTTTGACTTGCCAAGGTAGTGGAGCTGAAAAAGGTTCTTCTATGCACAAATGTGACACTTGTAATGGTAGAGGCAAGATAAATGAAACCCGCAGGTCATTCATTGGAGTTTTCAATACAACCAGAGTTTGTGACAATTGTCACGGCCTAGGTCACGTACCTTCTTCCAAATGTGGAACTTGTCATGGTACTGGCGTCAAAGAAAGAGCTCAAGAAATTGCCGTCAAGATTCCTGAAGGTATAGAAGATGGTCAGTCCATGCGTCTCACAGGAATGGGTGAAGCTATACCTTTTGGTGTTAGTGGTGATCTTTATGTAAAGATTCATGTCAAACAACATTCTCATATTCGTAAAGAAGGTCACAACCTTGTTGCGGAACTAAAAATCAAACTTACTCAAGCTTTGATTGGTGGTGAAGTTACATTCAAAACTCTTGACGGTGATATTGTCGTCAAAATTCCAGAAGGAACCAATAATGGTGACATTCTTCGTGTAAAAGGCAAAGGCGTTCCAAGTGGTGACAGGAGAGGTGATTTGCTTATAAAGATAAATGTTGAAATGCCAAAGAGGTTGTCAAAGGATGCAAGGAAGGCTATTGAAGATTTGAAACGAGAAGGAATTTAGTTGTGTCATTCCCGCGAAGGCGGGAATCCAGGATTATTACGAGATAATAGTTTTATAAAGTGATTTAAATAACTGAACTATGTTTTTTGATATCTGTATTTAGTGGTTATATCCTGGATTCCCGCCTTCGCGGGAATGACAACAAAAAGTTGGAGAAATACTCGGATTCATGAAAAGAATATGGCAGGACTCTTCCGAGACTGTGCACCACTGACCTTATTTGTTATAATCAGTCTATGAAAAAAATAATACTTTCTGGTGTACAACCAACTGGACGACCACATATTGGTAATTATTTTGGAGCAATGAAACAGTTTGTCGATTTACAAAAATCAAATAACTATGATTGTTTTATCTTTCTTGCTAATTATCACGCTTTGAATTTTATTCAAGATAGATCAAAAATGGAGAAGTTTATTACGGATCTTGTTATTGATTATTTGGCTATAGGGCTTAATCCTGAAACTACTACAATCTTCAAACAATCAGACGTCTCGGCTCATACCGAGCTCGCTTGGATTTTTGACACAATAGTAACAATGCCATACCTCATGCGTGCACATGCTTTCAAAGACGCTGAGGCTAAAAACAAAGAGATCAATGTAGGAACTTTCAATTATCCAGTACTTATGGCTGCCGATATTTTGCTTTATGGTACAGATGTTGTGCCAGTAGGACAGGATCAGAAACAACATATAGAGTATGCCCGCGATATCGCAGAGAAATTCAATCATATCTTCGGAGAGACTTTCAAATTACCAGAATCTCTTATTTTGGAAAATGTTGCTACAGTCCCAGGTATTGATGGTCGCAAAATGTCCAAGAGTTATAACAATACAATTCCACTTTTTGCTACTCGTGAGGAGATCACAAAGGCTGTCATGAGTATTGTGACTGATTCTGGTGCAGGTATTCCAGAAAATGTCTATGCTATTCACAAACTTTTCAAAACCGATTCCGAATTAAAAGATTTTTATGCAAAAAACTCAGGCAAGTACAAGATCTTGAAAGAATCTTTGATAGAAGATATTGATGCTTTCATCAAACCTCTCCGAGAAAAGCGCGAAGAATTGGCCAAGAATCAAGACTTTATTATTGAAGTATTGAAAAAGGGAAGTTTGAAAGCCAATGAAGTAGCTGGAAAAAAGCTTTTGGATGTAAAAGCTAAGATAGGAGTCTTGTAATAGTCCTAGTGTTTAAAATGTCGTTTACTATAAAAACACAATCATTTGAAGGTCCTCTGGATCTATTGTTGGATCTTATAGAAAAACGTAAACTTTTTATTAGTGATATTTCTTTGGCGAAAGTCACGGATGATTTTATTTTGCATGTGAGAGACATGGGAAATGTAGAAATAGGTGAGTCAGCTCACTTTATTTTGGTTGCTTCAACGTTACTCCTCATCAAATCAAAATCATTACTTCCAGAATTGGCTTTGACCCAAGAAGAACAAGTAGATATCCACGATCTTGAGACGCGCTTGAAGATTTACAAGAGAATTAAAGATGCTAGCTTAAATGTAAGCAAACTTTTTGGTGAGCAAGTTATCTTTTCACCATCACAATCTAAACCTATCATCCCAGTTTTTACACCAGAACCAGAATTTACCTTAGAAAAAGCTTTGTATTCATTGAAGGACCTTATCAACCGTTTACCAAAGAAGGAGAATGCACCAAAAGTTTTGATTAAAAAAGTTATAAGTCTTGAAGATATGATAGGGACTCTCACGACTCGTATTACCAGTCATCTCCGTATGAGTTTCAAGGAATTTACCAAAGAACACAAGGAAAATCGTGTGAATGTCATCGTTAGTTTTCTTGCCATGCTTGAATTGGTCAAACAAGGGATAGTACATGTTAGTCAAGAGAAGACCTTCGGCGATATTCAGATGGAGACGAAAGAGGTTGGGGTGCCGAGATACTAAGATGTGTCATTCCCGCGAAGGCGGGAATCCAGTGTATAACCACAGACAATCTCGTATTATATTTAAATATTAAATAGATGTTATCTTGTAATAATCCTGGATTCCCGCCTTCGCGGGAATGACAACAAAAAAAGCGAAAATGACAAAAGAAATGTTACAATAATCCCATGGAATTATCACAAAAAATTGAAGCCTTACTTTTTTGGAAAGCGGAACCAATATCTATAAAAAAGTTGGCATCTTTATTGAAGGTTGATAATTCTGCGATCGTTCAAGGGTTGGATCAATTAGAGCAAAACCTGAAGGGTCGTGGACTTTCTTTGGTTCGTGATGATGAAGAAGTGATGCTTGGAACAGCCAAGGAGCTTTCATCTTTGATAGAAGATATTACAAAAGAAGAACTGACCCGTGATTTGGGTAAAGCTGGTTTGGAAACACTTTCAATCATTTTGTATCAAGGACCTATTTCTCGCGCAGATATAGATTATATACGTGGTGTCAATTCGCAATTTATTTTGCGAAACCTTCTCATCAGAGGACTTGTGGAACGTGTAGATAATCCCGTAGACGCTCGTAGTTTTCTCTACAAACCAACCTTGGCTCTTTTGTCTCATATGGGTATTTCAAAGATTGAAGATCTGCCAGAATATGGACAAGTCAAAGCTGAGATAGAAAATTTCAAAAAGGCACAACAAGAGTAATTTTGGTTAGATTTTTATTTTATAAAAATGATTTCATTCTTTTCAAAAATTGACCGTTTTTTTCTCATCTCCGTTAGCACATTGACGTTGGCTGGTTTTGTCGTTTTTCTATCTGTCTCAATGGGACTTTTGGCACAAGATGGTGCTTCTTTTGAAACTGTTGCGATTAAACAAACTATAAGTCTAATCCTCGGCATTATCGCTTTTCTTGTTTTTTCCAAAATTCATTATTCTTGGTTACGCAAATCAGCACTTTTTATACTTATTGGAGCGATTTTAGTTAACCTACTTCTTTTTATTCCTAGTTTGACTATTCATTTCAATGGGGCTTCGCGTTGGCTTGCCATCGGCCCATTATCTTTTCAACCATCAGAATTGTTGAAGATTGCTTTTATTATCTATATGGCGGCTTGGATTTATTTTATAAAGGATAAGATTGAAGGTTTCAAATTTGGAACTCTACCTTATTTAGTCATTATGGCTGTGCTAGGTACACTCTTATTGATTCAGAGAGATACAGATACTTTGGTCATCATTGCAACCACTGGACTTGCGATGCTTTTTATAGCTGGTATACGGTTTAGACAAATTATTCTTATAATGGTCCTTATGGGCATAATGGTTGGTGGAGTTGTCTTGATTCGTCCATACGCTCTAGATAGAGTCAAGACATTTTTGAATCGCGGTTCAGATACTCAAGGTTCTGGTTATCAGATCAATCAATCTTTGATTGCGATAGGTTCAGGACAATTGACTGGAAGAGGTTTTGGTCAAAGTATTCAAAAGTTCGGTTATTTACCTCAACCGACCGATGACTCCATTTTTGCTGTAACAGCTGAAGAATTCGGTTTTCTAGGTAGTATTGCTCTTATTGGTTTGTATTTACTTTTGATTGCTAGTATTTTCAGAATAGGGAATAGGTCACCAGATGTTTTCGGTGGGCTCATGGTCATGGGTATAGGTGTACTCATTATTACAGAATCTTTCATGAATATTTCGGCTATGATAGGACTTATACCATTATCAGGAGTTCCGTTGTTATTCGTCAGTCACGGAGGAACTGCGCTTATTATCACTTTGGCAATATCAGGAATGGTGGCGAATGTTTCTAAGTACATTAAATAATAGGGGCCATGTTGATATGTGGTCATAACCCGATTTTGATGTTATTGTGAGAATATGTCAGGTAAATCACCATTCAAGCTAGCTACTCCATTCAAACCCGCTGGAGACCAGCCAAAGGCTATAAAAGGCCTTATAGAGGGCTTGGAGAAGTCTTTTGATAGGCAAACCCTGCTCGGTGTTACCGGTTCAGGTAAGACTTTTACCATGGCCAATGTTATTGCTTCTTATGGTAAACCTACTCTAGTTATTGCTCATAACAAGACTTTGGCTGCTCAACTCGCTCAAGAATACAAAGAATTTTTTCCAAATAACGCTGTTCATTATTTCGTCTCTTATTATGACTACTATCAGCCAGAGGCGTATATGCCAGCAACTGATACTTATATAGAAAAAGAAGCGATGATCAACGAAGAGATTGAGAGACTTCGCCACGCCTCCACACAAGCTTTGCTTACAAGAAAAGATGTGATCATAGTTGCATCGGTTTCTTGTATTTACGGTCTGGGAAGTCCAGAAGAATATGAAAAAGTAAATTTGAAGATAAAAGTAGGTATGGAATTGTCTCGTTCAGAACTTATCCGTAAACTTATAGATATTCATTTTGTTCGTACAAACGCAGATATCAATTCTGGTCAATTTCGTGCACTTGGAAATACTTTAGAAATTATGCCGGTCAATGAAAAGACTATTTTCAGAATAGAATTTGATGGTGGCGTTATCAGTCATATTGTAGAATTGGACCCTGTTTCTAGAGCTGTTCGTGATTCTGATGTTGAACATCGGGACGAGGGTCGCACCATCTTCATTTTTCCAGCCAAACATTTTATCAGTAGTCCTGAACAGAGTGAAAAAGCCGTCAAAACTATTCAGGCCGAATTGGCTGATAGATTGAAAGTTATGGAGAAGGAAGGTAAGACTTTGGAAGTAGAAAGATTGAAGCGCAGAGTCAAATACGATCTTTCTATGATTCGTGAAGTTGGATATACGAATGGTATTGAAAATTATTCTCGTCATTTTTCTGGCAAAATGCCAGGCGAACCGCCAGATACTTTACTCTCATATTTTCCATCAATTACGCTCGGGGCTGGTCCAAATGCTAAAAAAGTACCAGATTTTTTGACTATTATTGATGAGTCACATGTGGCTATACCACAAATCCGAGGCATGTTCGCTGGTGATGCTTCTCGTAAGGAAACCCTTGTTGAACACGGTTTTCGTCTACCTTCTGCCAAAGACAATCGCCCGCTTAATTTTGCAGAATTTTTGGAAAGGGTTGGTCCGATGATCTACACTTCTGCTACACCTTCTGATTATGAGCATGAGACTAGTAAGCAAATAGTAGAACAAGTTATCAGACCAACTGGACTTATAGACCCAGAAGTTGAAATCAGACCTATTCGCGAAAGCGGAAAATATAAAGGTCAGATTTTTGATTTTATAAATGAAACGGAAAAGACAATAAAAAAAGGTGATCGTGTCCTTGCTACTACGCTTACAAAGAAAATGGCAGAGGATCTTTCTGAATTTTTGAAAGAGAAGGGTATAAAAACTACTTATTTACATAGTGATATAAAAACTATGGAAAGAATTACTATTCTTACAGAATTTAGAAGGGGAAAATATGAATGTTTGGTTGGGGTTAACTTGCTTCGTGAAGGATTGGATCTGCCAGAAGTTTCTCTTATAGGTATTCTTGACGCAGATAAAGAAGGTTTTTTGCGTTCAGAGACTTCTCTTATTCAAACTATCGGTAGAGCAGCTCGTAATTCTGCTGGTAAAGTTATTCTCTATGCAGACAATGTCACTGGTTCAATAGATAGGGCAATCAAAGAGACCGATCGTAGACGCGCTATTCAGGTTGCTTATAATACCAAACATAACATCACTCCTAAGACTATTATAAAAAATATTCATGATATTACGGATCATTTGAGGACTGAACATGAAAAAGCTGTACATGAGTTGATCCTTATAGATGAAGAATTGGGTAAGACCAATCCGAAGTTACTTTTTAAGCAAAAGGAGGAGCAAATGGCTGAAGCAGTCAAAAATCTTGATTTTGAAACCGCGGCTCTAATACGAGATGAATTGTTCGTTTTGGAGGAGAAATTTGGTATTGCAATAATCAAGAAAAAGAAGTAAACCTTTATTTTTGTTATATGCTAAAATAGTGGTATGGCTACGAACACTCTTTCTTTTAAGAAGGAAAAAATCGTCATTATAGAAAGTTCCGAATCTTTTGGAAAACAATTGCTTGATACTCTAAAAGCAGATGGTTATGAAAGTGTTTTCCTTATCAAAAATGGCGAAGAAGGTTTGAAGAATGTGTATGATATATTACCGCACCTCATTATATTGGATGTTACTCTGCCGGATACTGATGGATATCAAATTTTGAAAAGGAAACAAGCAGAGCCGTTACTGTCAAAAATTCCTGTTATTTTACTTTCTACATCTGGAGCGGTTATAAATATGAATAGTATTCCTAGAGATAGTAATGCTCAGATCATCATTTCACCACCCACTAAACCTGTAGAAATTTTGAAAAATATAAATGAATTTTTTGATTATCCACAAGCTACTGTTGATGAATCAGAACTTTCTCCAATAACAAAGAAGAAGATTTTGTGGATAGAAGATGACAAGTTGATAGGTACGATTTTGTCAAAAAAATTGGTTTCTTCTGGTTTTGATCTGGTTCATGCTATGAGTGGCGAAGAAGCTATCAAATCTTTAGAATCCAGAGTACCAGATGTGATAGTTATTGACCTTCTTTTGCCTGGTATGGGCGGTTTTGATATTTTACAGAAAATCAAAGATAATTCTGCTCTACAAAAAGTGCCAAGAATGGTATTATCCAATCTAAGCAAGTCTTCTGATATTGAAAAAGCAAAGGATTTGGGTGCCAATAAGTTTCTGGTGAAGGCTTCTACGTCATTGGATCAGATTGTGGTTGAAATCAAGAGTTTATGTAAGTAGTGGATAACTATAGATTATTATTTAATTAAGTATTATTGTATAATCAACAGCATATGAAAATCATTAACTTTACAAGCAAACACAGAAGTTCAGGTTTTACTCTTATTGAACTTTTGGTGGTTATTTCTATTATTGGAACGTTGGCATCAATAACGTTGGTTACTCTGGGTAATGTTCGAGCCACTGCATATGTTGCAGCTGGCAAAACTTTTGCCAACAACACAAAGTCGGCTCTGTATGATGATGCTTTGGTTTACTTTGATTTTGATAATGCAAGTTGGACCTCTGCTGGTTTATATTCTGTACCTAATTTGGGAAAGAGTGTTGGTGTAAATGGTCCTTGTCCTTCAGTTGCATTTACGTGTATCAATGGTGTGTATTTGAGTTCGTCTTTTGGTGGATCTCCTTTTACAGGAGATACAGATTTGTATAAAAGGGGTAATAATTTCGGTAATATAGCAGCATCTCCTTTTGTTGATGGACTTAAGTTTGTCTCAACTTCCGATTTAATTAATTTTAGTAACGGAGATTATTCTTTTAGTTTTTGGTTTAAACCAACAAGTCATAGAACAAGTTTTACGGGTATGATGTTTGGTGTTGGTAATGCTGATAACGCTTCGACTTTTGCTTTATATGCACAATATGATTCAGTTTCAAGTGTCAATACGATTAGGCCATTTGTTTCTGCTTATCTAGGGGATGTTGCTTTTAGTATCAAATCAAATCAGTGGGCTCATCTTGCTGTATCAGTAAAGAAAATTGATACTACGACTTCTAGTTATTCTTTGTATATAAATGGAAAACAGGTAACGGCTTCTGATGTCTTTGCGACGGGTAATATGACTAATGTTAAATATATTTTGCTTTCCTATAACAATGACTGGGTAGCCGGTGGTTATTACGATGAAGTCATGTTCGCAGGCAAGAGTCTTACTGCTTCAGAAGTTCAGCGTATTTACGCCGAAGGTCTACCAACACATTCATTGGCACAGAAATAATATAATAATAAAGAAAATAGAAACAAAAAGCCGAGGATGTCTCGGTTTTTTTGTGGTAACTACTATTGACTATAATAATCTAAATTATGGTAAGTTTCAAACCCAATCCAGAAGTAATTTTTTGGAGAAAAGAAAGAGTGGGATTTGTTCTGCCAGATTCAAAACGTGCAAGAGCTGATTGGGTAATCCCCAGTTTTGAAGCTAACTGTTTTTGAGTGAGTTTCTTTTGGATTCGGGCTTCTATAAGTGCATCGTGAATTTTGAATTCAACTTCAAGACTATCATAAGCTTTCTTATTTTCTGGATCCCTAAGAAATTCTTCCATGACTTGTTTGTGCGTTTTCATCATGGTACTAATATAGCATATACGGTATATTATGCAAATCCAACGACCTCATTCTGAATTCTCCTAGCATAACTAATGTCTTTTATACTTATTTTCCAAGCTTTTTTGATAAAACCGTGAATAATATAAACCTTATTGTCATGGAATATATACAAAATTCTTATTTGATTTTTACCGAGAGTTCTAAGTTCAAATAATCCCTTACCTAAGCTTTTAGAATCAGGCATTCCTAATAAATGTCCGAATTTTTCCAGAGAATTTATCGTCTTTTTTACGCGGGAGGATGTGATCTTATCGAGACCGTCTATAAATTCTTGTACTTTTTCATTCCAATAAATTATTTCCATTTAGGAATGATACACCAACTTCAAAAAGAAGCAAAAGAAAATTTTGAGGGAAGGATTTTTTTACTGCGACGTACTCAGGCACGTCGCTCTGCGCCCACTCAAAAACCGAGTAAAACTCGGTTTTTTCGTAGTGCGCAGGGAAGGATTTGAACCTTCGTAGCCCATAGGGCGATGGATTTACAGTCCATTGCAATTGACCGCTCTGCCACCTGCGCTTTTGGCGAACCCAATGATTCTAATATTATTTGGCTTGTTTAGCAACTTATGACCCTTTTTAAATGTTCAGGAATATGAACAGCTCTTTCGTACTCAATAGTTCCACAGAGTTTGGAGATAGATTGAATAGAATTTTTATTTGAAGGATTGTTACTGATCACTATAACCTCAGTACCAATAGAGACATCACTTATACCAGAAATATCTATACTCGTAATATTCATACTGACTCTGCCTATGATGGGGCAGATTGTTTTCTGATTTGTTGATCCGTGGACAACTTCAATAGCGCCAATATTAGATAATTTACGATCTACACCTTCAAAATATCCGACGGGTATCGTGGCTACGGTCATATCTCGTTCTGCCTTGAAAGTATTGTTGTAGCCTATAGTTTCTCCCTGTCTTAGTTTTTTTATCCCTGTAATGATAGTCTTCATCTCTAAGACAGGTTGAAGGTCTAGTTCAGCGTTAAATTTTTCTGTAATACCATAAAGACCCAAACCAAGTCTGGAAACGTTAGCTTCTATAATAGGAGAATATTTGTGTCCATCGGTAGCACTTAGATGAATGTATTTAATGTTAGGGAATTCATTTTTTATTTTTTTGACAGCATTATTCCATATAGAAATTTGATTTTTTGTAAATTTTGAATCTTGATTATCAGCATCGCATAGATGAGAACAGATACCATCTAGTGATACCCTAGGACTATTTTTGAGATATTGAATAGTCTGATCTATTTCACTTGGTAGTATCCCTTGACGATGCATTCCGGTATCTATTTTCAAATGAATGGAAATTGTGTGCTTGCAATTTTTTATAGCTTGTAATGATTCCAGATTTGAGATGGTGTAACTGATATGGGAAAGATGTGAAGTTAATATAGTTTCTGGTCGGGTGTATCCGATAATCAACAGAGGAGTTTTGATCCCTTTTGCTCGTAATGCTACTGCTTCAAAATATGAATCAACAACGAAGAAGGGGAGGTGTTTTTTCATTATCCCACTCTTTTTTATTTCTGATTCTAGAAGGTTAGCGATTTCCAACAATCCATGTCCATAGGCGTTACTTTTCAAAACAGGAGCGATTTTATTTTCTGGAGCTAGTTTTTTGAACTCGTTCAAATTGTGAGTAAGTCTACTTTTTGATATCTCAACCTTGATGAGGGGTTCGTATGGAAAACGACGACGGGACAGCCAAGTTAAAGGGTTTTTCATCGGTTTATTGTACGCCGAGTAGCTTTTTCATACTACTTGACATATAGGGCTTATGTATGCTAGTCTACTAGGAGATTAAACAAAGGCTCAAAAGCCTATTTTCATTCCTTGAAAACCACATATTGTGAATTACGGCTAAGATAAGCCGTAGTTTTATCTTTTCGTGTGTGCGAGAAGATATGGTTTTTGTTGGATGAAAAAACTTGGAAACAAAGTTATGCGAAAAAATATTGAAAGTACGGAAAAATCCAAAGATTCAAATATTTGGATTTGTATCTTTAGTTTGATAATTATGGCATCGGTCCTCGGGATCGCTACCTCTAATTGTAAGATGAAGGATGCCCCTATAGTACCAGCGACTTTGCAGATTAGTCCTGCAGTTGTTAAGACTCAAACACCTGTCGTGTTGGAGTCTAAGTCCAGTCTGACTAATAGGGTGACGGTTGAGTATCGTGCTCAGCCAGTCATTAAATGATGTTGTAAAAACCAAACAAAAAACCAAAAAAAGGAAAAAGTATGAAGATCGTGTCATCAATAATAATGATGCTAACTTTCGTGTTAAGCATCTCTGCTCAAACCCCAACCCAACAGGCTGTAACTGCGATCCCTGAAAAGATCCCACTAGCTTCAGAGGAAGTTCTCAAGGCTTACGCCTTGACAATGGTGGGGAGAATTAACGTTCAGGTTTACGGATCGTCGGTACAGGGAAACAGTTATCAATCCGTGGACTACCCTTATAAGGATGCGGACCCTGATCGTATGGCCTATGTCGCCAGATCTCAGGTCTTGCGGTTTGATGCAACTACTGACGATAAGTTGACATCGTACATCTCGTACAATAGTCGCGAGATTGCATTGTCGGATGGTTATTCTACTTCTTTTGCCTTATTTTCAGGACAGAAGGAGTTTATGTTAGAGCCTCAAAAAGGTGGATGGGGAGTTCCTTCGGACGCCTGCAAGGTTGAACTGGATTATTATGGAATCCCGTTCGTCATTCCTGGTATGACAGATGCTTACATCGTTACTAAGGATGAAAATGGTAATCAAAACGGGTTCTATAGTTTCAGACAAGGTGATGGTTATTGGATGGATCGCGGAATCATTTTTCTTACAAAAGAATTGGTCTCCAGAAATGGGGAATTCAATCTGGTTATGAATAATGGTTCACGAATTATCTATGACCTCGGTACTGGAAATCGTAAGTCGACGGAAAATGTCTCGGCTGGTGGGTTTAACCCAACGATTAAAGGTATTCGATCGGTTCCTGCCGATACGTTTAGTATTGATTACGAAGATACGGATCAGATTATCCGTGCGTCGTACTCGTTCTTAAAAGAAATTATAGTACAGGTGACGTTTCGGGCTGGTCTCAAACGTTATCCGGTTAAAGTGTCGGTTATATCCTCAGAAGCTTTGGCAGAAAATCCAAATGCCGATTGGAAGGAGTTTAATCCATACATTGAACCCGTTAAATTTTCAGTCAAGCCACAAGGGACAATTCTTATTCGTTTTGACCACGAAAAGAATATGCAACCGTTAAATAACAATGAGAGTGGTGGCAAGGGCTAATCAACCCTAATTTGATTTCACCCCCGTAAATTGCGAAAGCAGTTTACGGGGTTTGTTTTTATAAGATTGAGAAAGAAAAAGTTGAATCTACGGCATTGCTGTTTGACAAATGTGATATATGTGTGATAGGGTATTGTTAGAAAGGAAACAAATGAAAACAATCGCGAAGATTCTAATGATTATTGTCATATTGTTTACGACCAACGTCGGTGCGCAAACCAATGAACAGATCAATGAAGAAAACTTGGCTAAGCCAGTTATACCCAAAGGTGGATACAATCCAACCGCCATCGGGTATACCAACTTCTTGTATCTTACGAAACCAATCAAAGTGGAACCGTATGACATAAGAGAGATGAACGTCCTTGTCAATAAGACCAATAAAAATGGTCAGCAGACGAACGAAGTTCGCAATTTTTACCGTATCAATGAGAAGTTTTATTTTGAGGGTGAATATTCCAATAGTGGATACCTCAAGATTGTTGAGTGGGTCGGTACGACTTATATCTACCCATTAACAAATATTAACAATAATGCGACTACAGTCGCTATTGTTAACGGCAAGAATTAAAGCTTCTGATTGATACGTTTCACCCCGCAAGTTGCATAAGCAGCTTGCGGGTTTTTCGTTTATAGGATATATTATGGGTTCTAAATAGTAATACAATCATGTCACAAGACAAACTTATACAGCTCAAAAACAAGTTAACTGGCGAGGTTTATTGGTCTCGCAAGAACAGGAAGACTGTTGAAAAGAAGATAGAACTCAAGAAATACAGTGCCAAATTGAGAAAGCACGTCGTTTTCAAGGAAGCCAAGAAATAGTATTTTATTTTATAATTTAAACGATTCTACATGAGTGAGAATCGTTTTTGTTATATCTGATATAATCGTCGAATGAAGACGATTCATAAAAATGATGCACGAACTTTACGCAACCAAGGTTATTCTTTGAGTGAGATTTCTAAACGTTTTGGTATCTCAAAAAGTACGGCATCTTTATGGACGAAAGATGTTATTTTGAGTTCTGTAGGAGATGCTCGTGTAAAGTTAAATACCAAAATAAACATGGCTAAAGGACATGCTAAACTTCATGAGAAAAAATTAGAGCGTCTAATTAAAGCTGATATTATCGCGGATAAATTATTTGAGAATGTTCAAAAAGATAAAATTACTTCAATGGTCGCTCTTTCTATGATGTATTGGTGCGAAGGGACAAAAGATGGCAGAGGTATATCTTTTACTAACTCAGATCCAGAATTGGTTCGTGCTTTTATAAAAATGCTTGGCAATATCTTTGACATTAATAGAGATAAATTAAGAATTTGTGTACATTTACATGATTATCACAACAGAAAAGAGATACTTTCGTTTTGGTCTGACACTCTTGGTATATCATTGGTGCAATTTACCAATCCGTATATGAAGAAAAGTAATCATCTGTTTTCTAAGAAAGGGTATAAAGGTTGTGTCAGAGTAACATATTTTGATTCACATTTAGCTCGAGTGATTTTGGCGTTTGCAAAAAAGTTTATAAGGCTCTATATTTAAGGTGTTGGGGCCTATAGTTTAATGGTAAAGCATCGCTCTCCAAAAGCGAGGTTCCAGGTTCGAGTCCTGGTGGGCCCGCCAAATTTTGTTGATCTGTATGGGATTACTTTTAGATAGAGTTAGAGATATTAGGACTTGTATAAAAGATTGAATTTATCAATGTAATTTTGGGGATATGAAATTAGAAACTAAATACAAAATGAGAGTAGTCAGGGGAGCTTTTGTTGACCAAAGTGTTTTGGACAAGCTCGGAGCTAAAATTATAGAAAATTTAGAAAGAGATGTTTGGATAAGTATTGATGAAGTCTCAGTCACATTAGAGCAAGTTGGAGAGATGCAAAAGTTAATGGTTAAACATTATGACGACTCAAATATTCCTTGGTATATGGATGGGTATAAAGAAGATGATAAGAATGAGCTTATAGTAGCTTTTGGTGCTGATGATGGAGAATATGGAAAGGTTTTTCAATTTAAGCGAAACGAAAAAGATAAAATAAAGGAGGTGGTAGATTATGGAATATTAAAAGGTATTCCAAAGGAGCAAATGGATTTTGACCAATAGAATCTGATGGTCTTGACCAAACCCTCTTTTAGGTGTTATATGACTGCAGAGAAAGTGCATTCGTACTTTCAAGAAAAACAAATAAAATACGAGGAGAGTCTTATGAGAGAAAAATTGAAAAGAAAATGGCAGTCGATTAAGGGTAGATTGGTGAAGATTGTGCGATGGTTATGTAAAGATGACTATGGCGATATGATTTGTCTTAGGACTTGCCTGATCATCTTCTTCGCTTTTGTTTACGCTTTGGGGTGGGTTTTGTACGTTCAAATCAATGGCAGTGCCCCATCAGTTTCAATTTTGGAATTGATTTGGTGGGATATTGAATTACCTTTTGCCGTGAGTCGTCTGTGGGATATATTTCTTATTCCCGGTTGGTTTTTTACTCTTGGTTTTATTGGGACCAGTTATTACTTTGCCGAAAAAGAAGATTCTGGATGGTCTACAAATAATATTGGACCATTAGGAACAGTGATTGTCCTAGATCTGACAATGAGCGTCTTCACAGCATTGTTTCTTGGTACTGCATACATACCAATATTGTTTATCGTCTACATGATTGCTATGGTGGTGGGTATGATATTCTGGGTAATCTATTGTCTAAACACAGAAGACCCAAAAAAGACACCAGAAGAAGGTTGAAAATTATTAGATCGTTTGAATCACAAGAGGAGTTTCGGCTCCTCTTTTTTGTTTACTTGAAAGCCAATAGCGCCTCTTCACCACTCTTGTACCACTCAATCTTCTTATCTCTCTTAAACCACGTCATTTGTCTTTTGGCATAATGGCAAATTTCCATTTCCAGTTGTTCCAGCATTTCTTTTTCTGTAATCATTCCTTGGAGATGTCTTGAAACATATCTGTATTCCAAACCAAGATCCTCCATTCTTTCCCACGAAAGCCCGTTGTCATGAAGATTGCGAATCTCTTCTATCATTCCATTTTTGATACGACTAAGTAACCTTTTGTGAATTCTTTCTTTCAATATATCCATCGGCATATCAATCCCTATGAATCTGGTATCATATTTATATGTTTTTTCTAGAAGAGGAACACTACCTAGTGCTGTAGCTATCTCTATAGCTCGGATAAGTCTACGAGGATTATCTTTATCAATAGTTTCAAATCTTGCAGGGTCAAGTCTCTCTAAGATTTTATTTAATTCAGAGATAGTTTTTGTTGAAAGTCCCTTTCTTAATTCTTCATTTGGAGGTACTTCGGGTATAGATAAGCCATCAACTAGAGCTTGAATATAAAAACCAGTTCCACCACAAATTATTGGAATTTTGTTTCTCTTTGTAATATCTGCGATGGCTTTTTCTGCCAATTTTACGTAATCAGCTACAGTAAAAGTTTCTTTTGGGTCGGCAACGTCCAAAAGGTGATGAGGAATTCCTTGCATTTCAACACTAGTAATTTTACCTGTTCCAATATTTAAACCTTTATAAACTTGTCTAGAATCAGCAGAAATAACTTCGCCACCAATTTTTTTGGCTATTTGTACAGCAAGGTTACTTTTGCCGGATGCTGTAGGACCTAGGATTACAATCAGTTTGGTTTTCATGAATTTTTAAATTTCTTGTAAATTGTTCGTTTTCTTGTCAGACAGGGTAATGTATTGGAATAGTATATCTTACTAAGTAATTTTATTGATTCTTTCTTTCCAAACTTTATCACATAAATTGAGTTACCAATATTATTAGGTTTTGTTATATGTATACGATCTTTGACACCAAT
Organism: Candidatus Paceibacterota bacterium; assembly: GCA_041666915.1. Taxonomy (NCBI): domain Bacteria; kingdom Bacillati; phylum Minisyncoccota; species Minisyncoccota bacterium. Next base: position 245,683 of record JBAYFZ010000001.1, on the reverse strand, counting down.
AATCTTTGTAATTTGTTTACGTAACCATATTATATGTTTTTGACTTCCTGAAATAAATCGTACCCAAAGTCTTTGATATACATATTTTTTATTTTTCTTTGTATTATATTTATCCAAGTAAGTTGTGATTGAACCATCTCCATCTAGGTGTCCTCTTAGAAAATCTATGAAGTATTCATCTGGTACTTTGATTGATTCTATAGTTAGAGATTTGTGAGGTGTTAATCCTATACTTTCTAACCAGCGATAAAGTTCAATGCTTCCAATTTGAATACGATACGCTTCAGATCTCTCGTTTATCGTCTTACCAACTGAATTTGTGGCACCAAGAATTTTGAGGACATTGTTTACAGCCTCAATATCTTTTGAAGTGAAGATTACATGACGTCCATCAGAAGAAAGGCAACCATCAGTTACCAAAAGACCGACAACGTATGCCAAATCAGGCACCCATTTTTTGATATGGATATACTGCATAATTACGGTGCCGGAGGTGGGACTCGAACCCACATGGATTTCTCCACACGATTTTGAGTCGTGCGCGTAGACCAATTTCGCCACTCCGGCATATAAATACCACCATGAACCAGTTTATAGTATTTTAGAAATAAATCAAAGGTGTTACAATGTCATACATGGCAACACCTTATGTTAGCGATGCGATCTTCTGGGTTGAAGTAGAGAAGATCAGTCCCAATCCTTATCAACCAAGACGCGAATTCGACGAAGTCGCTCTTAAAGCTTTATCAGAATCTATCCGCATGTACGGTGTTTTGCAACCATTGGTTGTCACCAGAAAGGAAGTTTTCCACGAAACTGGCGGAATGACCGTAGAATATGAACTTATTTCAGGGGAACGTCGTTTGAGAGCCTCCAAGTTGGCAGGATTGGCTTCGGTGCCAGTACTTATCCGAAGTGGTGAAGAAGACCCTCAGCTAAAATTGGAGATGGCTATCATTGAAAATCTCCAAAGGGAAGACCTTAATCCTGTAGACCGCGCTAGATCTTTTGAACGTTTGGCAAAAGAATTCAAACTCAAGCAAGCTCAGATTGCAGACAAAGTGGGCAAGAGCCGTGAATATGTTTCCAACTCAATGCGTATTTTGTTATTGCCAGATGAGATGATCACCGCTCTTGAAGAAGGTAGGATTTCTGAAGGTCACACTCGTCCATTGCTCATGCTTGCTGATAGGCCAGAAGAACAGCTAGTTTTGTTCAAAGAAATAATGGCAAATAAGCTCACGGTCCGTGAAGCTGAATCTATGTCTAGAAGAGTTGCTACAGACAAGATTCGCAACAAAGAAAAATATTTGGATCCACAGATTATTGAAATGGAGAAGAATTTTACCGAGTCTTTGGGTACACGTGTGCGTATTGAAAAGAATAATAAGGCTGGTGGTACTGTTACGATTGATTTCTTTAGTCCAGATGATCTACGTGGACTATTGGAGAAACTTATAAAATCAGAATCAGGTAAATTTAGTCAACTTGCGAAGACAGAAACAACGGATTCAGTTATTCCTATGGATGATAGGTCAGCAAAAGAGATTGAGAAAGAGGATAATGAAGAACTTTACTCACTGAAAAATTTCTCGGTTTAATCGCTGTGTCATTCCCGCGAAGGCGGGAATCCAGGATTATTACGAGATAATGTTTTTAGTATTTGAAGATAATACGAGACCGTTTGTGGTAAACATGGATTCCCGCCTTCGCGGGAATGACACAGGAGGCGTGGGAATGACAACAGTAATTTAATTAGTAATTTTCCTTTTTCCTCTCACCATCTTTGGTACCGCAAGCATCTCCAATGCTCTCTCCAAGGTAATATCGTAAACAATATCAGGAGTTTTGATTGTTCTGTAATTGCCATCAGAAACTATATAAGGACCAAAACGTCCAGCCGAAGCTACAACATCTTTGCCTGTTTTTGGATCTATGCCGAGAGTTCTAGGTAGACTCAAAAATTTAAGAGCGTCAGCAACCGTGACCTTGGAAGGATCCATGTATTTTGGAATAGAAGCCATCTTTGGTTTTGGTGCTACTGGTGCAGGTGCTTCTTCGGTAGGCTTAATTATTTCGGCTGGAGTCTTGGTTACTTCAGTTTCAGTCGAGATTGCAGACGAATCATTTGCGGGTGATTTTGCTTCTGAAGAAGATTTATCTTTTTTGATTTTCTTTACTCTTGGTTTTTTAGTTTTCTTAACTTTAGGTAACCTTGCACCAAGTTGAACATAAGGACCAAATCTGCCATTCAATACGTAAATAGGTAAACCGGTCGTAGGATCATTGCCGATAGGTGTGTCACTTTTGAATTCGGTACCATCTAAGGTGAGAGCACCCTCGCAATCTGGATAGCGTGTACAAGACAAGAATTTGCCATTCTTACCTAATTTTATCTCCATAGGTGATGTACCACATTTTGGACATTTGAATTTTGGATCTGAAAGACCGAGGTTGGTTGCTTTTGCTAATTTTTCTTTTGACAAAACTTCTTTGTGGAATGGTTTGTAGAAATCAGAAAGAGTTTTTTCATAGGTTCTGGTTCCATTTGCAATCTCATCCAGATGATCTTCCATTTCAGCTGTGAACGAATCGCTAATATAAGAAGGGAAATATTCTTCCAAGAATGATGAGACAACATCACCAGTATCGGTTGGTCTCAAAGCTTTATTTTCTTTGGAAACATAACCACGGTCTTCTATGGTCTTACAAATAGAAGCGTAAGTAGAGGGGCGACCGATACCTCGCTTTTCCAATTCTTTGATAAGGCCAGCTTCGGTGTATCTAGGAGGTGGCTGGGTCTGTTTTTCTTCTGAATCTATAGAGATGAGATCTAGATTTTCATCTTTACTACATTTTGGTAAGGTCGTTTCTTCACCATTTGATTCTGGATCAGCTTTGAGCCAGCCATCAAACAAAACTCTTGAACCATTGGCTTCAAAATTTGGTATTGTGCCAACATTTACATTTGCAATTATTTTTGTTCGTGCCATGCGAGCATCCGCCATCTGTGAGGAGACGGCTCTTTGCCAGATGAGACGATAAAGTTTCTTTTGCTCGTCATTGTGGCCAGCATTTTCTTTATCAAAATGAGAAGGACGGATAGCTTCGTGAGCTTCTTGGGCATTCTTACTCTTTGCATTGTAAGTACGGAATGAGAGATAGTCTTTACCGTATTGTTTTTCTACAACTTTACCTATTTGCTCCAAGGCTTGTTTACCTAGGTTTGTAGAATCTGTACGCATATAAGTAATGTAACCAGACTCATAAAGTTTCTGGGCAATACCCATAGTTCTAGAAGGAGAAAATCCTAGGCGTGAACTGGCGGCTTGTTGGAGAGTAGAAGTGATGAATGGGGCACGAGGAGATCTCTTTTGTTCAGATTCTTCTATATCTACGATATGCCATTTTTCTTTTTTGGCAGTTTCTAGGATGGTGTCAACTTGTTTTTTGTCACGTGGTTCTTCTACGCAAGTCAAAGAAAGTTTTTCTCCAATAGGAGTTTTCCATTGTCCGGCTATAGCCCAATATGTTTCTGGTTTGAAAGCACGAATCTCACGTTCGCGTTCCATTATGATACGTAGAGCTGGGGATTGGACACGACCAGCAGAAAGTCCGTAGCGAACTTTTTTCCAGACGAGACCAGATAGGTCGTAACCTACAATACGATCTAGGACACGACGAGCCTCCTGAGCCTCACGAAGGTGCTGATCTATCTCTCTTGGGTGTTCTAGGGCCTCTAGGACGGCTTCTTTTGTGATTTCATGATAGGTGACACGACTCATTTTCTTTGCTATTTTTGCACCTAGGCGGTCTTTCAAGACTTCAGCTATGTGCCAAGCAATAGCTTCTCCTTCACGGTCGGGGTCGGTTGCGAGTATGATCTCATTGGCTTTTTCGGCTTGCATGGTGATGTCGGCGATGACATCTTCTTTTTTTGCTACAACTTCATAATGAGGAATGAAACCACCTTCTATATCTATAGCTTTTTTGCTAGATTTTGGTAGATCTCTAACATGTCCTACTGAAGCACGGACAACAAAACAGTCCCCAAGATATTTGGAGATGGTCTTTGATTTTGAAGGGGATTCCACAATGAGTAATTTCATGTGTGTCATAAGTATTGCATGATAATATTATTTTGCAAAATTTTATCTCCTTATTGAATAAAACTCCCCGTTTTGTTTAATTAACCCCTTTAACTCAAGCTCTGATAAAATAATATTTAGCTGGCTCACATTAAATGAAGTCTTTTGGACAAGATCAGAACCTGAACACGGTGCATATTGAAGAATCTTAATCACAAGCATTTCCTCCTTGAAAAGCCCTTCAAAAGCTTTAGAAGAAAGATTTGGTTGGGAGATTGGATTAGAAACTGTCGCATTCTCTTCCGCATCTTTTTCCTCGCTTCCTACTTCATATTTTGTTTGATAAAAATATTCATTTTCTGGTGAATAATAAGTGTCAACTGGAATCTTGCAACTAATAGTATCTTTGTCAAAAATTATTCCAGCATTTACTCCCGTATTTACTTTTTTGTTGAATTCAATCTTTTGCGGTTTCTCTGGAAGCTCAAATTTCAAAGCTTCCAAAATTTCTTCTGACGAAGTTACGGGAATAGCGCCTTCCTTGTATAACTTATGTGGACCATAGGAAAGATCTGAGAATATAGAACCGGGTACAATGAGGACTTCACGGCTGAATTCTAGAGCATAATTAGCGGTAAGGAGTGTTCCAGAGCCTTCACGCCCTTCTATTATAAGAGTGGCATGTGAAGATCCCGCCATTAGTTGATTACGGACAGGAAAAGTCCATATTGTTCCAGTCTGATCTTTTTTGAAAGGTGAGAGCAGGGTATTACCAGTTTCTATAATCCTATTTGCAAGAGCGATATGTCTATTTGGAGAAATAACATTTTTTGAAAGGCCTGAACCAGGGAAAGCTATAGTTTTCATCCCAGCATCTAGAGCTGATACGTGAGCAATAGAGTCTATTCCTATGGCCATACCAGAGACTATGACTATGGGGTAATTTTTCAAACCATTTATTAAATGTCTGCAAACCTCTGCACCATATTCACTAAATTCTCTAGAACCTATAACACAAAGGTATCGATATTCTTCACCGGGTGGTAAAGCTCCAGCGCAATCCAAATATTCGGGTGGCTTTTCAATTTGTCTCAAGAGATAAGGGAATTGTTCTTTTGTAATGCGGATAGTTTGCATGACGATTGGTCCTGTGGTTAGAAATAATACAGATAAGCATACACATATGAGTTAAAATCCTGATGAAGAAAGGTTAAAGAAATAATGAAGAAATTTAGCTAGGTTGGATATCGCTATTTGTTAGGTCTGACCTCATTATGTTAGACTTAATTATTATGTTAGACATCAAATTTATACGTGAGAACAAAGAGCTTATAACTGCAGCTGCAAAAAAGAAGCATCTCAATTTTGTAGTTGAAGAACTTATTGCTCTAGATGACAAACGTCGTTTACTCATGGGTTCTACGGAAAAGCGTCGTGCCGAGCAAAATTCCGCTAGCGAAAAGATTGCTAGTGCAAAATCTCCAGAAGAAAGACAAAAACTCATTGATGAGATGAAGATTGTAAAGACTGCTATGGAAAAAGATGAAGAGGCTTTGAAAGAAGTTATGAAGGATTGGCAATCTGCTATGCTTCGTGTTCCAAATATTCCCGATATGTCTGTACCAGAAGGAGATAGTGATGCTGATAACAAAGAGATCAAGACTTGGGGTGAATGTCCAAAATTTCCTTTTGAACCAAAGGATCATGTTGACCTTATGACAAATTTGAAGATGGTTGATTTTGATAGGGGAGCAAAAGTTCACGGTTTTCGTGGATATTTTCTCATGGGTGATGGTGCAAGATTATCTTTTGCTATTTGGAATTATGCCTTGGAATTTTTTAGTAAAAAAGGATTTAATCCGATCATTCCTCCTATTGTCTTGCGTAAGCTCAATTTTCTCGGTTCAGGATATTTGCCACAAGGCGAAGAAGATCTTTACAAGACTCAAGATGGTGACTATCTAGCTGGTACAGCTGAAGTTCCTATCATGGGTTTTCATAGTGACGAAGTTTTTACTGCAAGTGAACTTCCAAAAAAATATTTGGGATTTTCTCCTTGTTATCGTCGCGAAGCTGGTGCGCACGGCAAAGATGTTCGGGGACTTATTAGAGTTCAGGAATTTTATAAGTTTGAACAAGTTATCATCTGTGAAGCCAACCATGAGACATCAGTCAAGCATCATGAAGAGGTCAATAGAAATATTGAAGAATTCATTGAATCTTTGAATATTCCTTATCATACTGTAGTCAATTGCGGTGGTGATCTTGGTCAAGGTCAGGTTAAGAAATACGATGTTGAACTTTGGGTTCCAAAAGAACAAAAGTATCGCGAAATTGGTTCAGCTTCATATTTCCACGATTTTCAGACTCGCAGACTCAATATAAAGTACCGTGACACAGAAGGTGTTATGCGTTATGCACATTCATTAAATTCAACTGCTATTCCTACGCCTCGTATTCTCGTTTCTCTCGTAGAAAATTATCAACAAGCTGACGGTAGTATCAAGATTCCAGAAGTCTTGGTCAAGTATTTTGGGAAAGATTCAATCAGATTAGAATAACTGCGCTGTCATTCCCGCGAAGGCGGGAATCCAGGATATAACCACAATAAATAGCATATATTTTAAAATAATTTAACAGACTCTCCGCTCGTAATAATCCTGGATTCCCGCCTTCGCGGGAATGACAACAAAAAGCATGACAGGTGACACAAATTACTGTGTTATTATTACTTCATGCGTCCTCACAGTCGTCTTACTTCCTATCAATCAAAAAAGTTTATTGAACGCAAGAATGCTCGCGTTACTATTGAGATCGCCCTCTCCATTTTTTGTATAGCTTTATGGCTGTATTGTTTCTCGGGTTTGAGTTATCTGAATGTTTTTACTATTAAAGATATAAGAGTAAATAGTGCCAATATCAATATTTCTGTACCTCTACAAGCTTTGGCCAAGGATTCATTGCAGGGTTCATATATGGGATTGTTTTCTAAATCAAATATTTTTATATACCCGCATAATAAAGTTGTTTCTTCAATAGAAAAAGTTTTGCCAAGCGTAAAATCATTGACGATAAGTCGTGACGGTTTTCAGGGATTAAAGATTGATGTTATAGAAAAGAATCCTTCAGCTATTGTTTGTGCTGGATTACCTGATTTTTCTGACGAGACATTTTATTTGAATGAAACTGATGATTGTTATCTGGCAGATTGGTCTGGTTATATTTTTGATAAAGTATCTTCTTCGAGTTTAGTTTACAATCGTTATTTTATTCCAGCTCTATCAGAAATTGCCACATCCAGCGATTCTGTTATTGGTTTATATGCTACTTCTTCTCTCAAATTTTCTCTTTTGCAAGATTTTTATAATGGAGCACGTAATGCTGGTATAAAAGTACTCGCTATCCTCGTTAAAGATAATGGTGAATATGAGATGTATGCAAATGACACGGTTGTTTATTTTAATGGATTTCGTCCACTGAAAGACCAACTCTCAAATCTCATTTCTTTCTGGAATCGTATGGTGGTGACCAAGAATATTAATATGGAGTATATAGATATTAGGTATGGATCTAATGTCTTTTATCGTGAGATAAAGTAGAATACTTCCAATGAAGCATTTCTTTTATGTAGTTTTTGGAGGTATAACTGCTGTTGCTTGTGGTATTCTGATTGCCTTTGTAGGAAGATTGTTTGTTGTATCGGTTATACCCAAACTAGCAAATATTAATCTATCGTTTCTTGCCGATTCTATTGTATCTCAACCCATAGATGGGACTTCTATCTCTGGCTTGAAACGTACAGTCCGTTATACAGCTAGTGAAGAAGAAGGTTTGATGTCAGCAGCGACGCTTTCATTACCAAATGGCTCTATAAATACCATTTCAGCAGATGCTTATATGGTAAAAGATCTAAAAACAGGAAAAGTTATTGCAGAAAGCAATCCCAACAAGCTTTTACCTATCGCTTCACTTACGAAATTGGTTACCGCTGTTGTTGCCAAAAGATTGATTGACGGTGAGACAAAGGTTCAGATTACAAGAGAAATAATCAACACTTACGGTAATACTGCTCAATTTAAAATTGGCGAAACATTTAGGGCTGGTGATTTGTCCTACCCACTCCTCATGGATTCTTCCAATGATGCGGCTGAAGCTCTGGCCAAAAGTTACGGTCGTGTGAAATTTATTAAAACTATGAATGATTTTGTTCAATCTATAGGTGCGTATAGGACTACATTCTACGAACCTTCTGGTTTGTCGGCTAGTAGTAGATCAACGGTAAATGATATTGCAGTCATACTAGATTGGATACGAATCAATGAACCGGAAATAATGGCGATTACAGAAACAAAGACAAAAGTTATGCGTTCACATACTTGGACGAATCCAGCACATTTTTTAAGTTGGTCAAATTATTTAGGTGGTAAAAATGGTTATACAGATGAAGCGGATCAAACTGGTGCAATGTTGTTTGAGATGGGTGATAAAAAAGATGTTTATGCCGTCATCGTTTTGGGAAGTAATGCGAGAGATGGGGATGTAGTTAAGTTGTTGGCGAAGATTTCGGAATAATGTTGCGTGTCATTCCCGCGAAGGCGGGAATCCAGGATGTCACCACAAAATCTGTCTTCAAATAAATTATAACAAACTATTATCTCGTAGTAATCCTGGATTCACCGGTCCATACGACATGATTTTACTAAATCGCCTTCGCGGGAATGACAACAAAAAAATTTGCAACTTTGCACTACTAACATTCCTTCCCATTATTCGTCAAAAACGGTAAAGTGAGTTGACTATGAAGGTTTTGGATAAGAAAAAAGAGAAGAACTTCTGGAAAGGCTTGGGTAAGCCGTTTTTTGTGTTAGCACCAATGGCCAATGTTACAGATTACGCTTTTCGCCAGATGATAGCTAAGTACGGTAAACCTGATGTTATGTGGACAGAATTCGTCTCAGCAGATGGACTCATGTCCAAAGGGAGGAAACAATTGTTACATAATTTGGAATTTTCTAAGAAAGAAAAACCTATTGTAGCTCAACTTTTTACAGGACATCCAGAAGTCATGAAGGGTACTGCAGAATTGGTTAGTAAACTTGGTTTTGATGGTTTGGATCTCAACATGGGTTGCCCAGATCGGGCAGTTTTGAAACAAGGAGGCGGATCTTCATTGATTAAAAATTCAAAAATAGCTCTTGAAGTACTAAAAATGGCTAGGGAAGGATCTTCTATCCCAATTTCAGTTAAAACTAGGATTGGTTATACAAAAATAGATTTGGATTGGATTAGATTGCTTTTGGAGCAAAAGCTTCCAGCTCTAACTGTTCATCTGCGCACTACAAAAGAGTTATCTTTGGTGAAAGCTCATTGGGATGTTATGCCAGAGATTATTAAAATGAGAAATGAAATATCTCCAGAGACTTTGATAATAGGAAATGGAGATGTTAATTCTCTAGAAATGGCACAAGAAATGGTCAGAAAGTATGGTTGTGATGGAGTTATGATCGGTCGGGGCATATTTGGTAGACCATGGTTTTTTTCCAAGGATCCAAAATTTAGTGAAATTACTGATTTTTCTTCAGAAAAGACGCCAACAAAACAGGTTCGGTTAAAAATCATGGTTGAACATACAAAACTCTTTGAAAAAACTTTCAAAAAGGGTAGTGTCAAGATGAAGAATTTTGATGTTATGAAGAAACACTTCAAAGCTTATGTTTCTGGTTGGGATGGTGCAAAAGAGCTTCGTGTTGAACTTATGAATTGTAAGAATTCTAAAGAAGTTGAAAAGGTTGTAAAAGAATATTTAAAATTAGAAAAATAGCCCAAATAAAGCCATACTTATCCCCAAATGACTTTGTTGGTGGTGCGTAATAATGTTATTATTGACATGATATTATTTCTTTTAATTTTTTAAAAAATATAGATTCTTATGCCTAATAACACTTCAATAATGAGGAGAAATGTCTTAGCTACCATTACGACAGTATTGATTTTGTTTATTACGGTTACGATTCTTACTATTATCACAAAACCTGCTACATCTGTTAGGGCAGATTCTGTTAGTTTAGGAAATTGGGCTTGGTCGTCAAATATCGGTTGGGTGGATCTTGCTCCGAACAATACTCCCGTAGTTGTTGGTTCGGTGAGTGGTGATATCACGGGTTACGCTTGGTCGTCTAACATTGGTTGGATAAAATTTGGTGGTTTATCAGGCTATCCTTCAAATGGTGCTTCTGGAGTTCCTGCAAATATAGATTCAACGACTGGAGAAGTGAGAGGTTGGGCACGTGCTTGTGCAGGTACAGCAAATGGTGATTGTAGCAGTATGGTCAGTAGGACTGATGGTTGGGATGGTTGGATAGAGTTGGCAGGAGCAAATCATCCTTCTACTGCCGGAGGATCATCGGGCGTACATATGGACGATGTTATTGTTGGTGGTGCTTCAACCAAGATGTTACGCGGATATGCTTGGGGAGGAAATGTTATCGGTTGGTTGCAATTCAATCCAGATTATTCATCGTTGCCACTTACTCCAAATCCAGTCTCAACTCCAACTTTGAGTACGGTCATGACTGTTGATTATCAGATAGGCTTGAGGAGTCTCCGTAGAACATTCATTGTTAGTGTTTCTGGTGGTACGGCTGTAGGTCCCATCACTTATCAATTCAAATGTAAGGAAACAGATTCTTCATGGAGTACCCCTATTACTACCACAGATACTTTCAAAGTTTATGCAGATTGTGATTATTCCGGTCTAGATATTGGTAATTACACAGCTTCAGCAAAGGTTGTACGAGAGGGTGTAACGTCAACACCTACAAAAGAGATTACCACTACGGATTCTTTACTCAATCTCTGGATTGGCGGTACCGGTAATAGTGCCAATAAAAATTCATATACAGTTAAGAAAGGTTATACCTTTGGTTTGAAATGGGGTAATGCATTAAATCCAAAATTCAATCAAAATACTGGTAAAGGTTACCAGTGTAATACTTTGATACCAACTGCTAGTGGTTCTAATTGGTCTTCTGTGTGGGATGGTAATGTCAATTCTGATGGTAGAACTTTCTCTCCAATGAATACCACAGATACTGGTACATACGTCTTTAAGATACTATGTGAAAATAAAGGAGGAAGTCCCGATGATACACAAACAGCTTCAGCTGTGTTGGAAGTGATCAGTTCCTCGGGTGGTGGCGGGGAGAGATGATTATTTCATTGTTCACAATTGGAGTTGAATCGAGGTAAAATATATGAATATAGAAATGAAAAAGAATATCTCGTTAGCATTCTTTACATTAGGTGTATTGTTCTTTGGAAGTGACGTCTCTGCGCAAAGTATACCGTCCAACACCTCCACTTCTTCAAAAGCGATCAGCGCTACAGTTGCTACTGTCAATATCTATAATGCCAGAATAGTCTCTCAAAGAGAAAATACCCTTAGGCTCTCTTTTGATCTCTCCAATCGCGAAGGAGTTCAATCAGGTATCAAATATTCTGTAGTACTGACTAAACCTCCGTTTGGAAGTACCGCAGATGAAAAGGTATACGACGAAATTATAGAGTTGGGTCCAAATCAAACAATTCAGAAAAACATTATATATACATCACCAGTAGCACTTTCTGGTGGTATATATCAACTCTGGATTAAAAGTAACAATGATAGAGGTCTTCCTTTGGCTTTGGCAAGTCTAGGAGATGTCACTTTGCAAAGTAACAAGCTACCAAGAATTGAGATCATATCAGACACATGTAGTCTAAGTGTAAAAGGCGAAAAACCACAAAAAGGGTATAAACCAAATCAGGGTGTAGATATAAATCAAAATGAGGTATTGATAGCTAACTGTAAAATATTTAGTGATTTTACTATTCTCAAGCCAGTTTTTGAAACCTATAACAGAACTATTTATGGTAATAAAGTAAATCAGACTGAACCTGTAGTCACGGCAGTTACAGTAAAAGCTGGTACCTCTACATTGTCATTTGAATTACCAAAAGCTCTGCAACCACAATCATACGATCTACTTTTTTCATTGACCAGTAGTACCACTACTTCCAATACAGCCAGATTCCATTACGTTCTACGTGGTGCAAGTGGTACTATTCAAAATATCGTTTTTGACAAATCTTCATATAAAACAGGAGATACTGCAAAATTACAAATTTTCTTGACACCATCGGCTGATACTTTTCCAGATTCACGTTTGGGTGCTGGTACAAGTCTTGAAAATCAAGTAATCAAAGTCACTGTAACTAACCGAGAAGGAGTTGTCTGTGGTCAACAGATGATGGGTGTAAACAATTTGGTTATCAATGCTCTTGTACCAATAGTAACAGGTTGTAATGATCCTAAGGCTAATATATCTTTTGAAGCCAAATCAGGTGGCAAGTCACAAATCTTGGATACGAAAGAAGCAAAAGTAACAACGCCTGTGGAAGTAAAAGCCAGTTGGCCTGTAGCTGAAACTATCACAATAATTGTTGGATTTATATTGATAATGATAGTCATCATGTTGCGAGTACATATAAATAAAAAGTTGAAAAGTATATTTGTATTATTTTTGGTTTTTGGTTTGTATATGTTTGGTGGTGTGGATATGGTTAAAGCAGATACAAAGATCTATAACGTTGCTGGTTATACTTATGTTTACAATCTAGGCCTCAATAAATCCACTTATGATTTTGGAGAATCAATAATCGCTTCTGGATCCGTATCTGATGTTAGTGGTGGTTGTAATTTCAATAGTAATACAGCCCTAAGTATTTCTGCGGATGTTGATGGTGGACCTCAAGAAAGTGTGGTTCAGGCTGTTTATTCTTGTGTAGGTAATTTAATTTTTTATGATACGTACGGTGTCACTGCAGGTTCTCATATTTTGAATGGTCAAGATTGGGGTAATACTTTTGATTATGTAGATGGAGTAGGGTGGCAGTGGTTACCACATCAGTTTGGTACACACGCTATTCCTTTTGATGTTAATACTCCAGCTCTCACGGCGTCTCTTGTTGCAAGTCCTTCTAGTGGTAGTGCGACTTTGGATAATACTCTCACCGCTACACGTACAGGTGGAACTGCTATCGGTGCTATCACTTATCAGTTTAAATGTAAGGATATTGATATGTGGAGTCTTTCACAATCTTCAAATTCTTTTTCTTGTACTTATACAACAAATGGTACATATACAGCTTCTGCCAAAGTTACGCAATCGGGAATAATTGCAACGCCTGTGACAGTCATCACGGTCGGTTCTTCTCAAGCCAGTCCTCCGCCTACAGGTACCCCGACTGTTGATCTAAGTGCAAACCCTTTGTCGGTGACCTACAATTCTTCATCCCAACTTTCTTGGGTATCTGAAAATACCACATCATGTGTTACAGGAGCTTCTTGGCCAGCAAGTTATACTGGTACATCAAATTATGTTGGTGTAAGTACTGGTCCTATAACAGCTACAAAGACTTATGAAATAACTTGTACTGGTCCTGAAGGATCTGCAAGCGATAGTGTGACGGTGACTTTGGTCAATAGTCCTCCAAATGGAAATGTTATCATAACAGCTACACCTAGTTCAGTTAACACTGGTAATTACACCAATCTGTTTTGGTCAACTAGTCAAAATCCAGACAAATGTTTTGCAGGTGATAATTGGCCTGCACCTTATACAAAAGGTACAGAAGTACCTCTTGTCAATACTACCGGTTTACAGACCAGTATTCTGAATGTAACAACTACTTTTGATATGACTTGTACATGGACTGTTCCTTGGCCTTCTTCAGACCGCGCTTTTGTAACTGTTACGGCCAACCCACCTCCTACGGTTGAGATGACAGTCAACCCTAGTTATGTTTTGAAGGGTCAAGGAACATTTTTCTTTGGTTCTTCCCAAAATACAACATCATGTGACAGATATTTTATTCCAACGGGTACTATGTCACCGTATAATTATGATAATACTATTTTTGCTGGTACTGGTGCTATGTATACAGATAGTTCATTTAGTGTGACCTGTATAGGACCGGGGGGTACTGCTAATGCAAGTACCGATGTTCACATAGCTATTCCTAGTTTGTCTGCCACGCCTTCCACTGGAGAGGTTGGTGGTATGACTAATGTTAAACTTACAGCTTCATCTTGGGGTGTAAACAATATGTATTACGCATTCAAATGCCATAATACTGATCCTGTATGGAGTGTCAGTTCTTTGTCAAATATTTATTATTGTAATTATCCTACGGCAGGGGATTATATAGCAGATGTTGCGATTAGACAGACCACCCAAATTACCGGTTATCCACAAAGTGATACGTATTGGAGTACCACTGAATATGCTACGACTTCAGTGAAGGTGACTGCGCCTGTAACTTCATTACCAGATCTTACTGCGGTCATGCTAACTTCTTCTGGTGGGGCTAAAGATTCGCTGATTTATTTTTATGCAAATATTTCAAATATTGGTGGTGTCAGTGTAGATTCTTCATTTAGGAACTTCTTCCAAGTAGCAGAGCAGACAAGTGGTGGTGGTACTGTAGCGGACGTTATTCCTATGGTAGCCATCTCTCCTGATGGTTTGGGAAGTGGTGAAAATGCACCTATCTTAGGCCGGTATACTTTTACTTCAGATGGTGTCAAGTCTGTAAAAGTCTGTGCTGATAGTCAAGACTTTTCTTTTGCCGGCACGGTCACAGAGTCAGATGAAACCAATAACTGTAGTTCATGGCAAGATGTAAGAATATCTACACCAGTCGTAGAACCAGTACTCAATCTCTGGATTGGTAGTAATGGTAGCACTGCCGATAGTTCCAAAAGGACTGAATATACTGTAAAGAAAGGATATAGCTTTGGTTTGGCATGGCAAAATACTTTACCGGCTTGGAGTCCTACTAATACAGAGGGTTACAATTGTTCACGTTCAATTTCTAATGATCCAGATGGATGGGGTAGTGTTTTAACAGATGATAATGTAGATGCGAATTCTAATGTAAGTAGTATGAATACTTCGGTTAGGGGTACTTATCTTTTCAAGATTACTTGTACTTCTGGTGGCGATCAAGTTACCTATCCAGAAAAAACTGCAACAGCTATTTTGAATGTTTTCAGTTCTTTCGGAGGTGAAGCAGAAACAACGTTCTGATGTCTTTAACAAAAGACCCTCAACATTCATCGTGTTGAGGGTTTGTGTATTCCATACATTTTGCTCACAATCAATCTTACTCGCAAGAAGCCTTATAAAACGTCTTTCCGTTGCCATTTACTGGTAGTGTAATGTTATTTACTCCACCTGAATTTGTAGTACCGAACAATGTCCAGTTCTTCAAATCGGTTGATGAAAAGATTTTAGTATTTGAACCTCTGGGGGTATTGATTGCAAGATTTTTGCTGTCAGGCATGCTCATTTTTGGCGGTTTTATCCTGTCACCATAATGAGTGTATACCGCTAGCGACCCGTTGGTTGTCCTGATCGTGATCCTTGCTGGATAATTGCCAACACAAAGCCATTTGTCCATAGATAGATAACCAGGCCTTGTTTGGTTTGAAGGGTTACTTGGCCACAATGCCGAAGTTTTGACGACAGAATTGGACCAACTGAATGTCCCTACACCGGTTGGCATCTCTACGGTGATGTTTAGATATTCAAGAGCGGGTATTGCAATCACTGCTTTTTCAACTAGATTTGTTGTAGCAGTTGATGGAAGAGAGAATACTTCCTTGAATGTCATAGGAGTAACCATTTCCAAAGTACCAACCTCTCTGTATACCCATAGACCTATTGGATATGATGGGGTATCGGGTCTGTCGTTGAAGTATGTAACTTCAAGCATTGCGTATAACTTTCTCCCAGGAGGATAGGCTATACCATTTGTGTAGTATCTTTCAAGTACTTTCACTGCAGCATTGGTTACATCATTTAGAAAATCATCATAGGAATCGTATCCATATGAAAATTTTCCACAGCTGGAAGGTGTCCAATTATCATTATCATTTTGGAATCCCAAACTAACCCAGACGTTCATTCCGAGGTTGTTTTTACCTACGATATAACTTTTGAATGTTGACTCGTCACCCATTGGCAGTTTGTTGGGTAACCCAGATGAATCTATGACGATACTGGATGTTGAACCAGCTCCTCTTACGTCTAGCGCAAGGGAAGCAAGGATGGTTACGATGAATATAGTAATCATCGTGTCAATTAATTTTTTCATAACTTACTCACTTTCTTTTGCGCTTTGTATTACACACAATATGTACAATACTGAAGCTGTTTTTGTTTGGAGAAACTCTGTCGTTTTGTCAACGAACGAGAGCCTAATCTGAAACCTAGTATACAATGATTGGAGTGTAAAGTCAAAAGTGGAGGTGGATAACTAAGGTTGCTCGGGTTTTTTCATACTTGCATATTTTTTCCTATGGGTGTAATGTTTTGAACGGAGTTAGATTATGAAGACTACATATAACTTGGTCCAGTTCGTGGAATGCATTCTCTTTGGAGCTACCATGAACATTTGGTTAGAAGTAGTTGGTAATATGGGTTCGTTTCAGCGATTTTCAGGGAGAGAAATCAGGCCACGCAAGAAATTGCATCATGGCCAAATATTCACCTTGAAGAATCTGGCGCACGATAAGGTTCGTGGTCAACGCTGGTAATTAAAAAATAGCCCAAAACTGAAATGGTGTCTCAAAGGCACCAAGACCGCTGTTTGCCAGAACAGCGGTCTTCCTTTATGTTATAATCGTTCCATGTCGGTATTATATAGAACCTATCGCCCTAGCAAGTGGTCAGAGGTCATCGGTCAAGACCATATCGTCTCGGCTTTGAAAGATGCTATAGCCAATAAACGTGTTGCCCACGCTTTTCTTTTTTCCGGTTCTAGAGGAACTGGTAAAACTTCAGTTGCACGCATCTTGGCAAAATCTGTTTTGGCTAGCGAAGAAGATATTTATGAAATAGACGCCGCTTCAAACCGAGGTATAGATGACATCCGTTCACTCCGAGAACATGTCTCGGTTTTACCTTTCTCTTCACCTTTTAAAGTTTATATTATTGACGAAGTCCACATGCTTTCCAAAGAAGCTTGGAATGCTCTCTTGAAGACCCTAGAAGAGCCTCCCAAACACGTTATATTCATCCTAGCGACAACGGATCTGGATAAAGTCCCTGATACCATAATCTCACGCTGTCAAACTTTCTCATTCCGTAAACCAGCAAAAGAAATAGTCCGTAAGATGGCTATAGAAGTTGCCAAGAAAGAAGGTTACGAACTTGATTCTGGTGCAGGAGATCTCATCGCACTTCTAGGTGACGGTTCATTCCGTGATTCTTTGGGAATGTTGGAAAAAGTTTTGTCTGCTTCTAGTGCTCCTCTCGACCGTGCTCGAGGCATGAAAAAAATTACTCGCGAAGAAGTAGAAGCTATCACTGGTTCTCCGAAAGCCGGTCTGGTAAATTCTTTTATTACGGCTTTAGTAGAAAAGAATGCCGACAACGCTCTGAAGGTTCTCCTTGGTGTTGAGAAAGTCGGTATCAGTATGGGATTGTTTGGTACTTTAGTTTTAGAGAAAGCTCGCTTCATTCTACTCGTTCAACATTCTGTAAGTTCTAAATCTGAGGTTAAGGAGAGGGTCTCGGCAGATGATTGGGTTTTTATAGAACAGATAGCAATGAAGAAGGGTATTACGCCTGTTGTTTTGGCGTCTCTTCTAGATGCTGTGGATGCCGTCGGTAGATCCAAGATAGAAGTTTTGCCATTGGAGATAGCGGTGGTAAAGATTTGTGAAGGAGTTTCAAAATAATAGAAGTATTCAGTTTTAAATGTAACCTTGTATATCGGCCTTTTACGGGTTAATATAAGAACAAGTTCAGATTTGAATCGTAAGATTACAGGCTGGATCAAAGGTATAACAGAATATTGGGGGATCGTCTAATGGTAGGACATCAGGTTTTGGTCCTGATTATCGGGGTTCGAGTCCCTGTCCCCCAGCACACTGATACAGTTCTTGGATATTTGATGTTCGTAACTGGGCTTTTGTTAAGCCATTTTTTTCATGTCTGTTTACTTTGATCCTAGGTAATAAACGGTACAGGCAAGTAAACAGGGGTCCAAAAGTAAACACCATCGGCGTCCAGGCTTGTTTATGATGCCAGGATATTGCTAAATTGGGAAAATGATCCCAATACTTTCCACTCGCACGTTTAAGCATCTGCGTAAAATCCAACGAAAATCAGGAATAGAATCTACTGATGAAGAAATTCATGACATGGGTGTACGGTTCCTTGGTCTCTGCCACATTGCTGCTAGTGTGAAAAATCAAGAGGAAAAAGCAGTTCAAGATTTACTCACCGAACCAGAAAAGGAAGCTCTTCAAGTTTTACGTCAGCAATATGCTGCCACTGGTAGTTTTCCTTCTGTAAGGGGACTTTCGTCGGCTTTAGGTTACCAATCGTCACGATCTGGACATGTGCTCCTGCAACGTCTTTTGAGTAAAGGATTTTTGGTCAAGCGGGGTGGGCACCTCAGCCTTGTTAGGGAATGAAAAGGGAATTTTGAGCGAAACGCCAATCTCCCTATCCTTCAGAACTATTGCTGAAAATATTGATGTAACAATTTCTCGTTGAACATCTGGACTGCTATTGGGGAATGATTGGGTAATGACTGCCAACATGCTGGTGGTATCCGGTTTTGTGCTCAAACGTCCAAAACAGGTGTTAACCCAGTGGTTGTGAAAATCGGGAAGATGCACACCTTCAAGGTGGCGAATGATCTGACGTTCCAATTCTTTTCGCTCAACTCCGAGCTCGGTACAGGCGGGATTGGAAGATTTGGTACAGTGGTAGTAGGTGTAAGTGAGGTGGACTGGTTTTACCATGTTTGCGATAGCTGTCTGGCATCGTGGACACTGCTCTTTGGAGCGGTAAGCGAACTTCAATTTACAGACTGGGCATATAATCTGATGCTTTTCCTCTGCTGTCACAGCGCCTTGGCATCCACCGCACCGGATGATTCCAGTGAAGGCAAACACCTTGCGGTTTCGTGGCATATGGCGAGATCGTGATAAAATGTGTTGGACCGTATCAAATTCTTCCTCTGTTATCATAGGGGTATGCCGACCAGTGTGCCAGTTATCACTTCCTCTTGGATATTCATAAGTGCCATGGTAAAAGGGATTTGAAAAGATGTTGTAAATGGTGCTACGCCCCAGAGGATTTCCATGATTTGTTGTATACCTCCATGCGGTATTGGCAATTTCTCTGATTTCTGGAGGTGTGTACTTTCCAGTAAGCATTAAGTCCCAGCACTTTCGGATAATATCAAATCGTTTGGGATCCTTGGCGATAACATTGCGTCCCTCGTCGTTCTCACAATTCATGTATCCTGGCGGGGTAACGCTTGGAAACCAACCAGATTCCGCTTTCGCCCGCAAACCCCGTTTTACGGTTCGGCTCAAGTCATCAACGTATTTCTGTGCCATGCCAAATTCCAGGTACATCCAGACGACATTGTCTTCGGATTGTCCGTATGTCTGTAAAGGGGTAATAATTTTTACCCCATGTTCCTTCATGGCCCAGATGATAGCACCACCATCAACAGGGTTACGAGCAAGACGGTCCAATTTCCAGCACAGGATTCCATCAGCTTCACCACGGTACAACCGTTCCATTAGAGAATTAAACACCGGACGTCCCGGTGCCTTGGCTGATTTGGCCTCGGTCAGAACAGCTACAATTTTGATTCCTTTCTTTATGGCATGCTGTTTGAGTTCATTGATCTGAGAATCAATTGATAAAATCTGCCTATCCTCGGCTTCGGTAGATTTGCGGCAGTAAACAAAATATGTGGGCATGGTTTGCGGTTTAATTAATCACCCCGAATCCTACTCTCTTTCAAAAAAGGCGCAAATCTGGGTGGTAAATCCATAATGTAATGGGTATTGACTTTAGATATACTTGGGTATACTATAATGATATACACGCCCCAGCCAGCCGCAAGGTCCGCTGGGGTTTTGCGTTATTGATATGGTAGAATACCCCCATGGAAACAGTCCTGTTAATTGATGGGGAGAATCTCAAGGGCAAAATAAGGGCCGTTTTCAGTGAGACTAAAAACAACAAACCAGTATGGCATGAATTTGATTTTCGTGGATTATTTGTGAAAGTCTTGGAAGGTTTTGTTATTGATCGTAAGATCTTCTATTTTGCCCAGATTAAAGTACATGAAGGAAGCAGGGAAAAATCCCAGCAACTCATAGAAGAGCAACGTTTGTTGAAGACTCATCTGGAAAATCAGGGTTTTGAAGTGGTTTTACGTGGACGCGTCAGGGGGCAAATGGAAGAAGGTCTGAATGGAAAGAAAGTCTTGGTTTTTAAAGAAAAGGGTGTGGATGTAAAAATTGCTGTTGATATGGTAACAATGGCTTGTGACGAATCTGTAAAAGAAATTATATTGGCTAGTTCCGATTCTGATCTGCAACCAGCCATCAAAGAAGTTCGTGCGCGAAAGGTAAGTTGTGTCTATCTTGGTTTTGAGAATCAGCCAAACAAAGGTTTGTCGTATACTACAAACAAGACCATTTTGATGCGCAATTCTGAGGTCCTCGCATTTAAGACGTGTCAGCCGACTATTGTTTAATTTATCGTTGATGGCTACATTTGGAGTAGTTGTAACTAATAATTGGGAATTTTAATAGTTGAAGAAATTTTCTTAAAAACCTTCCTTTTCTGCAAATAATATGGTAAGGTTTTGTTATGTAAATTTCCATATCGGAATGAATAATCTCGCCACTAAATTTGTTGATCTACTACCATATGTTATCTTTGTTGTTTTAGTTGGTGCAATATTAATCCCGATTGCTCATTTCGGTCTAACATACGATCATTTAATAAGCTTAATTAACGCAACAATTTGGCCAGCGATTACACTTTGTGCGCTTATCTTCTTTAGGAAAGTATTTACGTACCTTTTCTTTTCAATTGAAGAATTCAATTTTTTTGGAGCGAGGGGAAGACTTAATGATATACAAGAAATGATTAGGAATAAAGCGAATAAATTATGGGATGATGAAAAAAATCAAGAAAAATTAAATGCCGAAAGAGTTGAACATCAGAAAGAACTTGCGGAAATAAAAAACGATAGAGATCAGAGTGCCTTTAATCGTGAACGTGTGGTGAAATTTGCTGAGAAACTTATTGACGAAAATGGTAAACTTCAAAAGCAAAATATTGAACTGGTGAAAAAACAAGAGATGTTGAATCTGATTTTATCAAAAATTCCACAAACGGACTCGGAGACGGGGGTGGAGTTGGCAAGTATCGAAGAAATCAGGGATGTTGGATCTACAAACCCAGTATCTGTGACTTCAGAAATAAAATAATAATAATGAATACCTACCTTATTTCATATGATCTAGGTCAACCAGAAACACGACAGGATTATGTTAATCTTATAGCAAAGATTAAGTCTTATTCATGGTGGGCAAAGCCATTATATTCCGTATGGTTTGTAAAAAGTAAAAAAACTGCTGGTGAAATTAGGGATGAGCTAAAAGGCTTCCTTGATGCTAATGATAAATTATTGGTCATTCAGATCGTTAAACATTGGGGGACATACGGAGTATCTAAAGAAGTGAATGAGTGGATGAAGAATAATATAGAATAAGATGATATCCTTAGAAAACATAAAAGTATTTGGTGCTATTTGTATTGTTGGTCTGATTTTACTTCCAATCTTTTCAATTCCTGTTATGGGGCCTAAATTGCTAAGGTCGTTACGTCTTAGGAAATTAGCTAGACGATATAATCTAAACTTCCAAATGAAGTTTTGGTCAAACATAACTTTTGCAGATATGCCAGACCATATGGAGCAGAATGTAATAGAGGGAATTTTGAAAGGAAAGTCTGTAAAGATTTATGACTCTTTTGAGATAAATAACAAAATTAGTAACCCTCTTATGTTTGAGTCTATTTACGGAAAGAATTCTTCAAAACCATACGCTCGTAAAACAATCATTGAGATTAATGGTAAGCCAGAAATGATTAAAGGGTCATTCATATTTCCGTTTGCAACTGTTTATGAAATTAAGAGGAGAGTTGAAGTAATTTAAACAAAACAAGTAACGGTTCACTGTAAAAGTTGCTTGTCCCGGCAATTTTTGCCGTCTTTTTTCAATTCCATATATCGTCGATACTTCCCGAATGATATAACAGAAACCAATCAGATATTGTAAAGGAAGGGGACTCACAGACGCTTCTGAAGAAGTGGTATATTGCCTTGACTGCATACTCATTTATATTGCGAAATGTTCGAACATCGTCCAGCCCTGCCAGCAATTTCGCAGAAAGGTTCGGAGTCCGAAGAGCATTTTTATAAGACCCATAATGAAGAAAGCATTAAATTAATATGAAAGATCAAATTGAGAAGATTGATAATGTCTTAATCACAGCATCGATAGCCCTGTTGGCTGCCTTTGTGGTTTTATATTCCCTTCAGACGGGGCAAACTGTCTATTTCAAGATTTCTACTATTGTCTCAATCGTTCTTCTTGTTCTGTGCCTACTTCTTACGTTGTACGCTAAGTACAGGGAGTCTCTGAGAAAAAGTATCTTTGATAGTCAGAAAGATAAATGGAAATCAGATTTTGAATCTGATTTGGATAAGATAATGAAGGAATTTTATACTCCATCATTATTACAGTTCATAAAAGTAACTCTAAGCAATGAAGAAAATAAAAAGGCTTTAGAAGAAAAAACTAGAAATGTAAAAGATATATTGGAATCTGAAAGACTGCTTTGGGAGAAAGAAAATAAAAGCCAGCATGAGTATCCAAGGAAACTTTTTGCGGAGAACCAAGGTTTAAAAATTCAAAGAATGCTTGACAGTACTTTTTCAGGACCACTGAAGGAAAAGCATGCAATCGTAAAGTACCAAATTGAAATGTTATCTCAAAAACGCTTTACATTGTTCGTGCTGGGCCTCCTAGCCTTTATTGTTTCTGTAGCCGCAAAACTTTTTGCGTAAAATATTCCGAGGAGTGTCAAAATGATAAACTAAAAAACATTGGAAAAGTCTTGTGGGGTAAGGTGTAGAAATATACGAACCCGCGAAGGTCAGCTAATGTAATTAGAAAATATTTATCAAAATCAAAAATATAATGACAATCCTTCTCTGGATACTAATCAGTATTTACTTCAAATGATTTCACCTGTGTCTGGTAGGTTGTGAATACCTTGCCTTAACCCCCTCCATTCCTCTATAAACATGTTCCAACTTCGTCCCACACAGCCAGCAAAAGTTGTAGATAACCACGGTCATTTAAAAATCAAGATATCTTACATATGCATATGGAAATAAAATTCTCTCACATTAATCGTTCTGGCCAAAAACTCAACCTCATTTATCGTGAAGATAATCCGTTGAAGGATCTCGATGGAAAAATACTTCAAGCTGTCCATGCTTTTTGTTTCTATAAGGGCAAACTCGTTGTTGTCTATGCATCCGAAAAAGGGTATTGGACTCCACCGGGAGGAGGTATTGAACAAGGAGAAACATATGAAGAAGCTGTTGTGCGAGAGGTAAAAGAAGAAACGAATATGAAAGTATTAAGTCAAAAGTTTATCGGCTATCAAGACATCTATGAACCGGATAGGATCGTGCGACAGACTCGTTCAGTTTGTATAGTAGAGCCTTATGGACCATTTGAGTCAGATCCAGATGGAGATATTACAGAGATCAATTTGATTGATCCAGCTGATTACAAAAAGTATTTTGATTGGGGTGAAGTTGGAGAGAGGATTATGAAAAGAGCGCTTATTTTGAAACGTGATCTTTCAATAAATGTTTGAATTCTTCTAGTTTGTTGATTCCTTTGTTTATAACCATTTCATAAATCTCTTGTCCAGATATTTTGACACCGTTTTCTTGTCGGTATTTTTTGAATGTTAGAATAGCTTCTCGTTGCTCGTCAGATAGGGTGAGCTTCGTTACATCCATATTTTCCTTATTGAATCGATTCTGCTCAGCAATACTCACAAACCAAATATCAATTTTCCATCTAATATCGCCAATCCGTGTCTTCAAACCGATGTAATATCCATAAGGAAATTTGGGGTGAACATTACTGTCATTCCAGTCACCAATGTAATAACTGTTGAATTTGGTGGAAGCAACAATTTCATTGAACATATTCAACGTTTCTTGTTTAGTAAACTCTTTGTCGCGGAGGATGTGAATGTCAATGTCACCATGCATCATCAATCCTGCCGAGTAAGAACCGACGAACCTGACTTGACCATATTTTTCTAAAATCTGGGGTAATTTTGATGAGGCGAGTAAGTCATCCGCGAGGCTCTTGAATTTGTTACTTTGTTCAGTGAGTAGGGACATGTTGGTATTAAAATGATAACATAAACTATTCATAACCATGCAAGTCTACAACAACATAATCTAATGACCGAACAAGACATTCTAAAAATTATTGAAGATGATAAATGGATGATGGATATTTTGCACGTTGCTCAAAAATTGAATTTGCCAGATTGGATGATTGGTGCAGGGTTTGTGAGAAATAAAGTTTGGGATTATCTGCATGGATATAAAAATGAGAAGGTGCCGACAAGGGATATTGATCTCATATATTTTGACAAAAACAATATTGATGAAAATAAAGATAGTCAACTATCTCTGGAAGCCAAGGAAAAAACTGGTGTAGATTGGGAGATTGTCAATCAAGCTTATACCCATAAATGGCACAATAGAGGGTCATATAAAGATACGCAGGACGCTTTAGCTGATTGGGTAGAAATACCAACATGTATAGCGGTGTCTATGGATAATAATGGGGAACTACGACTCCATGCTTCGTTCGGGATTGATGATTTGGTGAATTTGGTTGTACGGATGAATCCTAGATGTTCTGATGCTGGGGCATACAACGATAGAGTGGTGAGTAAGCGCTGGAAAGAAAAGTGGCCGAAATTGAATATTATTTGGAATTAGATCATATATGAAATTATCAATGCATACCAACTTTATTCTCTTTGATTTTGATGGAGTTATAGTAGATTCTTTTGCTACAGCCTTTGAGGTGAAAAAGATGATCTGTCCTAATGCAACAGAAGCTGATTATAAAAAAGGTTTTGAAGGAAATATTAATGATTGGCAAAAAGCAGATACAAAACATGATGAAAAATGTCGTCACGATATTGATTTTTTTGCAGAGTATATTCCAAGAATAAAAGAACGAGTTCTGACTATTCCTGGTATAGAAAAAGTTATAAAAGAGTTAGCAAAATCATATACACTCATAGTGATTTCTTCTACACTTACAGCTCCGATACAAGGACTTTTGGAAAAATATAATCTAGCACCGTTTTTTGTAGAAGTGATGGGAAATGATGTGCACACGAGTAAGGTTGAGAAAATGAAGATGGTTTTTTCTAAATATAATATTGATTCAAATAAATGTGTTTTCATCACGGATACTCTTGGTGATATGCGCGAAGCAAAGCATGTAAAGATGGGTTCTATTGGAGTTACTTGGGGTTTTCATGATAGGGAAACTCTTATTCGTGGAGAACCTTTTAAGATTGTTGAAAAACCAGAAGATTTGGTAACGACAGTTTCAGAATATTTTAAGAAATAAGAAAAGACCTCACATTAAAAGCGTGATGCCTTTTCGTGTGAGGTCTTGAGATTGTTACTCTGCAACACTCTATTTGTAATGTCCGAAGAGTGGTCCAGAAACTGTAGCGACACCGGTAATACGTCTACCTGTTATACGTTTACCTTCTTTACAGATTTCAGCTTCCTCGTTTTTATCTTCTGTACCAGAATGTACAACCCA
Source organism: Candidatus Paceibacterota bacterium (assembly GCA_041666915.1). NCBI lineage: Bacteria > Bacillati > Minisyncoccota > Minisyncoccota bacterium. Next base: position 219,766 of record JBAYFZ010000001.1, on the reverse strand, counting down.
TAAACCACCAAAATCATCAACGTAACCAGTACCGCTCTCACCTTGCCTAACATGTTTTTCAATAAGAACAAAGTTAGAAATGTTTGTTCCTTGCCTGCTTTGTACATAGCCAAGTGTATTTACGTATTCACCTGATAATAATGAACGTAAACGTGTAATTTTAGTTTTACCTATAACGACATTACCCCAGAAGTTTTGACCAATTTCGTTATATAAGAATCCGGAATATGGTTTAAGAACAACAGGTTCCGATCCTAACGAGGCAACAACAATATCACGTTCATCATGATCTGGTCCACCGAGTTCTTTACCTGTTGCAATAATACGATTGATGTAGGCTACGGGCGGATTCATTTTTTGACGTAGGGTACGTACACTTAATATTTGCGATGAGTGTATATCAGTCCGAAAGACATGTTCAGCTGTGGCTATTTGTATAACACTATTTTTATCACTGAATATTGTTCCAACACAACAGAACATCTCATTTGTCATGTTAGGGCGTTTGAAGTAGATGAAGGCTGGTTCGAAACCCGGAGCTACGTCTTTCTGTGTAATTTGTGAGCGAATATAAGATTCAATCTCAGGCTCATGGTTTGATGATTGAATTATTAGGTAATAGATGATGCCTATTAGTGCAATTATGTTTAGCACCACTATTGTTCCAATTTTTGTTCCACGGCCGTTTTTGAACTCATAACGACTAGTTATTTTCTGTTTTTTCAAGGAGGATCCTTTCTCTTTAAGGTTTATTGTTTATGTTTCTATCTGGTATTTAGATTACTATATTATGATACGTAAGTCAACACTTGGCAAGTCTCGCAAATTATCATTTTTTTCAATAAAAACATCTTTCGTAGTATACTAAGTTTATGAGGATTAATACTTATTTGAATATAACTCCAGAAGAAATAAGAGATAAACGTCATAATATATGGTTAGGTATAAGTCTTGGAAATAAATATTTTTTTAAAGATAACATTGAAAAGTATATTAAATGGGCTATTGCTAATACCAAAGATGGTGTTTTAATCGTAATACCTGATGCGTTGCATACAGTTAATTTGGAGGTATTGGATAAGCGAAGTCCTAAGCGTGCTTTGAGGAAAGCTACAAAGATTGGTGACAAGAAGAATGAAGAGATCCAAGAAATTATTGCCACTTTATCATCAGAAGATCGGAATAAAGTTCGAGTAGTGAGATGGGGTGATGTAACTCAGAATGAGATTTACAAATATAATTTACAGGCGATAAAAGACGAATTTGTAAATAATAAAGAATTTCATGATTTTATGACAGATATCGTAGTGTCTGGAAGAAGTGATCGAGTAGAGAGTATTTCAAAAATGTCCCAAGAGGAATTAGATAGACTAACAGATTATGTACTATATGAGTTACCGCTTTTTGTGAACGGAGTACATATTCAAGGTAGTGATCTAGTTTATACTCTATTACCATATCCGGGTTTGAATAAATTAGATGATTTGTGTATTGGTCTTTCGAATAGGACCATGTTTCCGCATTTGGCCGACAAATTACATTTATCAAATCATATAGGTATCGTAGAGGCTTATGTGGATTGATGTAGTATACTAACCCTATGAAAAAACCTTCTTTAATTTCAATTATCGCTATAGTAGTTATCGTCGTTGCGGTCTTTACTGTTCGTCTTTCTACCGCTCCAGAAGGTTTACAAAACGGTAACGCTGACCCAAAGGATGCAACTTACATCATTGATGGTAAAAGTATCACACTTGTAAATGGGGTGTCTGAAATAGAGATAACTCCAGTATCGGCTTCAAAAATGGTTACGAGGTACTTTGGTAATGAAGTCCGACACGATTTTAATGGTGATGGTCGCGAAGACATCGCTTTTCTCTTGACTCAAAATTCTGGTGGTACGGGTACTTTCTATTATTTAGTTGTAGCTTTGAATACCCCTAGGGGGTATGTTGGTTCAGAGGGATTCCTTCTAGGAGATCGTATTGCTCCACAAACAACCGAAATGGGTAAGGGTAATATTATTGTTGTTAATTATGCTGATAGAAAAGAAGGGGAAAGTTTCGCTGTACAACCTTCAATAGGAAAAAGCATATCTATATTATTAGATCCAAAGACCATGCAGTTGGGTGAAGTTGTTCAAAATTTTGAAGGTGAAGCTGATCCTGCCAAAATAACTTTGGATATGAAGGATTGGAGTTGGATAAGTACGGTCTATAAAGATGGCAAGATTGTAGTTCCAAAAGATCCAACGAGATTTGTTCTGACATTCAAAGGTAACAATTTCTCAGCTAAGACCGATTGTAATGGTGTCGGTGGTGAATATATAGTAAATGGCAGTAAGATTTCTTTTGAAAGGATGATGTCTACACTCATGTATTGCGAAGGTTCACAAGAAAATGATTTTTCCAAGATGATGAGTGAGGTACAAAGTTATCATTTCACCTCAAAAGGAGAATTGGTTTTCAATCTGAAACTTGATGGGGAAATGGTGTTTAGATAGTATCATCAAGGTCGGACCTTGATGAAAAAAGCGGAACCTTTTGGGTTCCGCTTGTGTTTAGTTGGTGACTACTATCGTTTTTGCAATTTTTTCAATTGTTGTTCCGCTAACTCTTTGACTTGTTCAGCTTTCCTGATTTTTTTAAGCCTCTTATCTTCAGCTTTCATGATCTGATGTTTTTTAAAAAGCCACGCTGGTGCTGAGCCTAGAAGACAAGCTTCTTCAATACTCATAACATTGCGTTCCTTCATGACATATTCAGAATGTGCGCAGAACTTACTTCTGAAGGCTATTTCCTTCATTTTCATTAAACAATTGTCGTCTAATTTCAGGATATGCTTGTCTAATAGCCGAAGTTCCTTTATACAACAAAGAACTTCAATCATCCAAAACATCGCCGAAGATATCGTGGAACGTATCATGAGATTTTTTCTTTCTTTCTCTACTCCACAAGAATCCCATTCTCTAATTGGGTCTTCTTCCCATGCCCACATGAAATTAGCTAGACGGAGTAAGAATTTCTTGGCATTCTCGTGCCTAAGATCTTTATCGCCTATATCTATATTACGAACTTGAAGTTCACTGAATCGTGTTTCAACACGAAAAAAGTTCTGGACAATCGTAAAAAGTTTCTTTTCTGAAACCAATGTTATCCAACGCCAATTTTCCTCACCGTTGTATATGTATGGTCCGATGTTAAAGAAATTAGCACAGAGCATTTCAAAAGCTTTGGTAGCAAGCAATTGACGTATTTCGCTAATACTCAGATCTTCAGCTTCATTGTTGTTTTCTCTTTTCATTCTAAATGCCCAGCTAGGATGTTCAGTGGGTTTTTCTAATAAAGAACTACTTGTCCAACCATCTGCAATGGTTAGATAAAAGAGATCACGATCGTTTGGACAGTATTTTTTATCGCCATGTTTTTGAGGGTCAAAAGATATGACTTTGTAACCTCTGTGTAAAAGGCCAAGCATTTCCTCATACGTCTTAGCGGATTGCCAACGTTCCAACCATTCATTCCAATTTTGTATAGGGCGAATCTCGCGCGAGAACAGGTCGTGTATTTGGTTTTCTACCGGAGGAGCCTCTTTTGAGACTGTATTATTTGCTGTTGTCATAGAACTAACTCACTTTCTTTGTTATGCCCCGCACTGTGACGGGACAGTTTTATTCCATTTAAAATCTACTCCTTTGGTAATAGGTGTCAAGGTCGGTCCACCAGTTGGCGGATTGATGAAATGCTATAATCCAGAGATGAAATCCACCGATATTACAAAAGAATTAAAAACTCTAGCCGATCCTACCAAAGCCAAACTCCTACAAAGATATTTCAAGACTGGTAAAGGTGAATATGCAGAAGGGGATAAATTTTTAGGTATTATGGTGCCACAGCAAAGAAGTGTGGCAGGGAAATATCAAGAACTTTCTTTGGTTGAAATTTCCAAACTTCTTTCCAGTAATATTCACGAATATCGTTTTACGGCACTGGCTATCTTAGTCTTGAAATACAAAAAAGCTGATCAAAAAGAAAAAGATCAAATTGCTAAATTTTATTTAAATAATCGTAAAAATATAAACAACTGGGATTTGGTGGACACTTCCGCGCCTTATATTTTAGGAAATTGGCTGATTGATAACGACAGATCTATTTTATATAAATTAGTTGTATCAAAAAATCTTTGGGATAGGAGAATCGCTATAATTTCTACTTTTTCATTTATAAGAAAAAGTGACTTCAAAGATTCTTTACGTTTAGCAGAAATACTTTTGGACGATAAACATGATCTCATCCACAAAGCGGTTGGTTGGATGTTACGCGAAGTCGGTAAGAAGTCGGAGTCAACCTTATGTGAGTTTTTGGATAGGAATTACAAGATCATGCCTAGAACGATGCTCAGATATGCTATAGAAAAGTTTGAGGAAGATAAAAGGAAGAGATATTTATCAAAGTCCGCTTCGGTCGCCGTAGCTTATTAAAGCGAAGGCGACACCTCGTCAAAATGCCATAATAACACAATGGATAAACATTCACCTTTTGTAACTTCTATAAATGGTGATTTTGCAACCAAATAGGTGGTTCGTTCGTATATAAATAAAAGGTCTATTTATTAGAGATTAACTTTTTGACACCATGATAACAAAAATATTTGTCAATCTACCAGTCAAAGATTTGGGTAAATCCATGGAATTTTTTAGTAATCTTGGGTATAGTTTTGATCCAAGATTTACTGATGAAAAAGCGGGATGTTTGGTCATAAGTGAACATATTTTTGCAATGCTTGTTACTGAAAAATTCTTTAAGACTTTTACCAAGAAAAAGATTGCTAATGCAAAAGAGGTGACAGAGGCGTTATTGGCTTTATCGGTAGAAAGTAAAGAAGAAGTTGATGATGTATTTAATAGGGCAATAGAATCTGGTGGTAAGATTAATCATGAACCAGAAGATTTGGATTGGATGTACACCAAAAGTTTTCAAGATCTAGATGGTCATGTTTGGGAAGTGTTCTATATGGATGAAAACAAGATGCCAAAAACCCCATAATTTCATCTCTCGTGTAGTTATAACGAAGTCTCGAACGTTGTACGGATGCAAACCCTTGACAAGGAAAAGAATATGGATTATACTAGGGCAACTGTGTATACAAATTTTAGAAACGCGCCAAGAGGAGGAAAACCCTTTTCTGGCCAGCATAGACGATCTCCTGGCACTGCCGGAGGTCGCCCAAAATTCTCAGGGAGAGGCCGTGGTAACAAAGGTTCTACAGGAGAATATCTCAATCCAGCACGCTTCGTTAACAAAGTTGTCGTAACGGAAGAGGCACAAATCTACAAACCCGAACATGCTTTCGGTGATTTTCTCATTGATGAACGCATCAAACAGGCTATTGTTACAAAAGGTTATACCGCTCCAGCTCCTATTCAAGATCGCTCCATTCCTCATATTTTGAAAGGTGCAGACCTCGTAGGTATTGCAAATACTGGTACAGGTAAGACTGCCGCTTTTCTTATCCCTCTTATAAACAAAGTTATTCAGAAACCTTCTGAACACATTCTTATTATCGTCCCTACAAGAGAGCTCGCTTTGCAGATTGATCAAGAATTCAAAAGTTTTAGTAAAGGTATGAAGATTTTCTCTGTCTGTTGTGTTGGTGGAATGTCTATCAATAAACAGATTTCTGATCTTCGCTATCCTTACAATTTTATCATTGGAACACCTGGTCGTCTCAAAGATCTTATTGATAGAAAACGTATCAATCCAGCTATTTTCAGTACTATCGTTTTGGACGAAGCTGACCGCATGTTGGATATGGGATTCATCGGTGACATGAGACTTGTCATGTCCCAGATGGCCAAAGTCCGCCAAACACTATTTTTCTCTGCAACACTTTCTCCTTCTATTGAAAAACTGATCGGTGAATTCCTCAAAGAACCAGTCCGAATCTCTGTAAAGACAGGAGATACTGCTAGAAATGTTGAACAAGACGTTGTTCGTACTGCTGGAAAAGATAAATTGGATGTTTTACGCAACCTTTTGGCTCAAAAAGAATTTAGTAGAGTCCTAGTCTTTGGTCGCACCAAACATGGTGTAGAAAGACTTTCAAAATTGCTCATAGAAAAAGGTTTCAAAGCTGAGTCTATTCACGGCAACAAAAATCACTCCAAGCGCCAACAGGCTCTAAGGATGTTCAAGGAGGGAAGTGTCCAGATCTTGGTCGCTACTGACGTAGCTGCTCGCGGTCTTGATATTGCTGATGTAAGTCATGTTATCAACTACGAATTACCTGCTACTTATGATGACTACGTACACCGTATTGGTCGTACAGGCAGAGGTGACAAGCGTGGTAAAGCTTTGACTTTCATCAACTAATTTTCTCCGGAGGTTACACCTCCGGAGTACTATGTAGTTATCCACAGTTTTTGCTTGCAGGTGAACTATCGTTCACCTATAATGATATGGCAATAGAGAACATTAATCATACAAAGCCATGAGTAAGCATCAAGCCATCAAAACAATTCGTAGTGAGATAGAAAGACTCAATAGAGAGATTGACCTACGCATCATCAAAGGTCTTTCATACAGACAACAATCTCAAAGACACAAATTTTTGATGGCTCAGCTTGCTAGGCTCTCCAAGATCCAATCCAACTGGTTTGGTAAATCTTTGAGTTTCGTATCAACCTTCATGTTTTAATTTAAAAAATTTATACCGTATCACTTTATTATTTAATTTATGGAAAATTATAAAAACAAAATAATCTCTTTTTATAAACGAACAAAGCGTATGCCTAGTTATACCGAGATTATGTCTTTACTTGGTTTCAAATCCAAAAATTCTGTCTACAAACTTATAAATAAACTAGTTGATGAAGGTGTTTTGGACAAAGATTCTAGAGGCAGGCTTGTGCCAAACAGGCTTATCGGTGAGATACCTTTGCTTGGTTTGGTAGAAGCTGGTTTTCCTACAACAATGGATGAACAGATGACTGACACCATGAACATAGAGGATTATCTTATAAAAGATAAATCCGCTACGTATTTATTAGAGGTAAAAGGCGACTCTATGATTGATGCTGGTATCCAAGAGGGCGATTTGGTCATAGCAGAGCGCAAAGGAGAACCAAAACCAGGTGATATTGTCATTGCCGAGGTTGATGGTGGTTGGACTATGAAATATTTCCGTAAACAGGGAAATGTCATCTATCTAGAACCAGCCAATAAAAAGTATAGACCGATATATCCGGAGCAGGATCTCAAGGTTGCCGCTATTGTAAAAGGGGTTGTTAGGAAGTATTAAGTAATCAATGATCAGCGCCCACAAAAAAGTGACGGATTTTTCGTCACTTTTTTGTTAGAAAAATGGCGGTCAAAGAATGACCGCCATTTTGAATTTTGTCTTAGCCAGTTACCTTTAAACTCGAAAGTGATAAATACACCAGAGTAACTACAATACCAATGACTATGACAAAAATTGCTCCGTTACAATCATTAGATTTTTGACTCATATTTACCTCCGCCGTAATTTATACCACAGAGGCTCACGGTTTTCAATTGTTAACTTCAGCAAGAGTTTTGAACCTCATGGTATCTCGTATCTCCTCTTTTATGTCACCAATAGTATCCGACATATCTTGTCGACTGGATTCTATACGGTCTTCTATTTCAGAAAGACGTGAATAGATGCGTGACTCACTGTCATCGCCACGTTTTTCTAGTCGTTCAAAGCTTCTAGCTATGGATATTGCTATATCGTCACTATTTTTGTAGATTAGACTTTCTATTAACTCAAGATCTTTTTGTTCTAAGGACATATTTGTTTTGATAAATGATAATGTGTACGACATTACGATATCAAAACGAGTTAAAATCCTGATTAAGAAAGGTTAAAGAAACGATAAAGAAGTTATTAAGAAATAATGAAGAAATTCTGTTGTCATTCCCGCGAAGGCGGGAATCCAGGATATTACCAAAAAATCCATTTATTTGTCTTCATGGATTCACCGGTCCATTCGACACGATTTTGCTAAATCGCCTTCGCGGGAATGACACAGCGACTATATCCTAACGATTTCAATCCCCTCAGCCGTATCTTTGACTGTAAAGCCCCTATTCTCAATCTCTTTTCGGATGGCATCAGCCTTTACCCAATCTTTCTCTTTACGAGCCTCTTCACGCGTTTCTGCCAAAGCTTGTATTTCTGGAGGGACTTCTTCTTTTGTCTCAGGGATAGAATCCAATTTCAGACCAAAAACTCTATCAAAATCAATCAAAGTTGCTCTTTTGTCAGCATCTTTTTGATTGGAATCAGCGATTAGATTCCAAGCTAGAGCGATAGCTTGTGGCAAATTCAAATCATCATTAATAAGAGTCAAAAATTTTTCTTTGTATTCAGGAATAATCTGACCATCTTTTGGATAACTTACGATCGTCTTCATAAGTTTTATGAGGGCATTTTGAGAACCACGGACAGCTTCGTAGGTGAAATTAACTGGTGAACGATAATGTGCAGTCAATGACCAATAACGATATGCAAGAGGTGAGATAGCTTCTTCTTTCAGGGTCTCTAAAGTTACATAATTACCCAAAGACTTGGACATTTTGTCTCCGCCAATGATGAGAAACTCATTGTGCATCCAGTAATTGGCCAGAGGCTTATCGTAAGCCGCTTCAGATTGAGCTATTTCATTGTTGTGGTGAACAGGAATATGATCAATTCCTCCAGTATGGATATCAAATGGTTGTCCCAAATATTTCGCTGACATTGCCGAACATTCTATATGCCAACCAGGAAAACCTTTACCCCAAGGACTATCCCAACCAATCTTCGGGTCAAATCTCCATAAGACGAAATCTGCGGGATTACGTTTGTTTGAATTAGTCGTTATGCGAGCACCTTCCTTGAGGCTTTCAATGGAAATGTTTCCGAGCTTGCCATAAGAAGGGAATTTGGCAGTATCAAAATACATACCATCATCCAGAGCATAATCGAAACCTTTTGTCTCAAGTTGTTTGACTATCTCAATATCTTCAATGATATGTTCGCTAGCTCTAGGATATTTTTGAGCCGGCTCTATATTCAATGATTTCAAATCTTCCAAAAACTGGTCGGCGTATTTAGAAGATAATTCCAACATTGCTTCTAGGGTGATAGGTTTGCCTTCACGCTTCAAACCTTTTGTCATTTTATCTTCTCCTTCATCACCATCACTGACCAAATGGCCAACATCAGTAATGTTCATGATCTGTTTGACCTCATAACCGTTGTATTCAAACATTCTTCGTAAAATGTCTGGAACTATAAAAGCGCGGAAATTACCAATGTGAATACGATCATAGACGGTTGGTCCACAGTGGTACATTCCGACTACGCCTTTGTTTATAGGCTTGAAAATCTCTTTTTTGCGAGAAAGGGTGTTAAATATTTGAATGTTATTTATCATGTTATTTTTCAAAAACCTATGAATTTGAATGCAGTTCGAGGCGCAAGCGATGTTTGCGACTGAGCTGTATAGTTTAATACTGCGATGGAGCAAACGAGCGAAGCAACGAAGAAATGCATCAAATTCATAGGTTTTTACTAGATCCAGTTCTTCTTTTTAAGTAGATACCAAAAACCGCCGGTACAGACAATAGAGATGATCATGAGGATACCCCAACTATTTGAATTATTCAAAATAGGGATGCCTAAAGCTGGAATAGTGAATATGGAAGCAATGAGTGTGGCTGGATAGAAGATCACGGTGATAGTGGTCAACATTTTGATCGTCTCATTTTGCTTGGCATTTAAAAGGGAATCGTTGGTCTCGCGTAGATCCGCCAAGAGTTCATGGGTATTTATGATAAGTTCATGAATGATGTTAAATTCATTGCGAATATCGTGTACGTAAGAATTGAAGTCTTTTCCGAAGAAATTTTTCTCATCATAGTCCACCATTTTCTCCCAAACTTCACGATGCATTCTGGCAGTTTGCTTGATATCAATAAGTTCATGACTGAGAGCTGATAAAACCTCAACCATTTTGCGTTCATCGCCTTGGTATATACCTTTTTCTGCTGAAGCCAGTGAATCCTGAATATTTTTCAAATCTTCAACCATGCCGGCGTATATACGTTTGACCATATAGTAGAAAAGATAACCGGCGTGTTCAATCTTTTCATCTTTATTGAGAATAGAATTGGTATCAAAAATCTTACCGAAATACTCCAATTGTTCAATAGTATCTTCTCTTGAGGTAATAAGAAAATTTTTACCGATGACAAAATCTATCTCACGATCTACAATCTCATAGCCACCATTTTTTGTACGCTTGCGGACTGGTAGGGTAAGAACGATAAAGATGTAATCATCAAAGAAATCAATCTTGGCTATAGAACTAGAAATCTTGAGTTCCTCTCCAACTAGAGGATGGAGTCCATAACGTTTTATTAAACTGGAAACTTCTTCATCTGAAGGGGATTCCATATCGAGCCAAACGATACCACGGTAAGAATGTGTGTAAATCATATGAATAGTATAACAAAGATAAGCCCCGATTCGCCAGTTGATGAGAAACCTCAAACATATTAGGTTAATATCACCATCTATGCTATGATGTCTACACAAAGAAACGAGTCGAACTTCTTCAATTTATATTTTAAAATCAAAAACCATGCAATCAGGAACAATCAAGACTTTGACAGAGAAAGGATTCGGATTCATCGCTCGTGAAGGTGAGACAAAAGATCTCTTCTTTCACTCAAACGATCTTTCCGGTGTCACTTTTGCTGAACTCAAAGTAGGTGATGCTGTTACTTTCAATGTCGTTGACGGTCAAAAAGGACCAAACGCACAGGATGTAAAGCGCGTATAATACTTTTTAGGCCTAACGGCTTAATAAGAATAGAAGAAGCCTCGCGAAAGCGGGGTTTTTTCTTGGTCGGGTTTTACCATTAGAGAATCCAAAAACCTTGACATTTTATAAAATAGTAGTACACTTTTTGTATGAAATCTTCCAATAAATTCACCCTAGCCGGAATCATTGTTATTGCCATATTTGGCTTGTTTATGGCTATTCCTAGCCAAGCAGAGGCTCAATATTACGATTACGGAGGTTATTACAGTGATTATGGTGGATATGATGGAGGTTACGATAGTTACGACAGTGGTTATTATGGAAGCTATTCCGATAGTTACTACAGTGATTATTCTAGTGTAAGTTATTATGACTCTAGTTATTACGGATCATATTACGGTGGATATGACTATGGTGGTTACAACGATTATTACGGTGGCTATGATAATACTTATTATGGTAGTTCTTACTACGGCAATCCTTATGGTACTGGAATTTACAATGGTGGATACAATTATTACAATTACGGCGGTCCTGTTGGCAGTGCTTATTATGGTGGCCCATTTGGTACTGGAATCTATAACGGTGGATACAACTATTATAACTACGGTGGTCCTATAGGTAGTGCTCATTTGAATACTTATTATGGAGGATACGGCCACAGATACTAATCCTTGCGTCATTCCCGCGAAGGCGGGAATCCAGGATATTACCAAAAAATTCCTTTAATTGTCTTCATGGATTCCCGCCTTCGCGGGAATGACACAATATGCTAATATCTTCATATGGACGGAAAATTCCTAAAGCCTTACGACCCAAAAGAGACCGAGGAGAGAATATACACGAAGTGGGAAAAAAGTGGTTTTTTTAACCCTGATGAATGTGTAAAAAGTGGAATCACTGCAAAGGATGCCAAGCCTTTTACTATTATCATGCCCCCAACCAATGCCAACGGTTCTCTTCATGCTGGCCACGGACTAGTTATGACGGTTGAAGACATCATGACTCGCTACAAGCGTATGTCTGGTTTTAGAACTCTTTGGTTGCCAGGTTTGGATCATGCTGGATTTGAAACTCAAGTAGTTTATGAAAAAAAGTTGGAGAAAGAAGGTAGAACTCGTTTTGATATTGAACCAAAAAAGTTATATCAGGAAATCTTGGATTTTACTTTGACCAATTCTTCCAATATCACATCTCAAGTTAGGAAAATGGGCGCTTCCTGCGATTGGTCACGTCAAAAATTCACACTAGATCCAGATGTAGTCAAGACTGTTTACGGAACTTTCAAAAAACTCTCTGATGATAACCTACTTTATCGTGGCAAGCGCATAGTCAGTTGGTGTACAAAACATCAGACGGCTTTTTCTGATTTGGAAATAAAAGATGAAGAGAGAACCGAAGAATTCTATTTCTTGAAATATGGCCCATTCGTCATCGGTACTTCTAGACCAGAAACAAAATTTGGTGACAAATATGTCGTTATGCATCCGGATGACAAGCGTTATGCAAATTACAAAGAAGGACAGAAAATAGAACTTGAATGGATAAACGGTCCCATCACCGCCACCATCATCAAGGATACAGCTATAGATATGGAATTCGGTACAGGTGTCATGACCATCACTCCTTGGCATGATCCTGTGGACTTCGGCATTGCCGAGCGTCATAACCTTGATAAAGAGCAGATTATAGATGAAATGGGTAAACTTTTGCCTATTGCAGGAGAATTCGCTGGCCAACATATCAAGAAGGCTCGTCCGCTTATCATTGAAAAATTGAAATCAAAAGGTTTGGTTGAAAAGATTGATACTGGTTACAAACACGTAGTTCGTACTTGCTACAAATGCGGAACTCTCATTGAACCTCAGATTCGCAGTCAGTGGTTCGTCAAAATGAAACCTTTGGCAGAGAAAGCTCTAGAAAAGATTAATTCTGGTGACATTACTTATATACCAGATCATTATCAAAAGATCACTCTTCATTGGCTAGAGAATATAATGGATTGGAATATTTCTAGACAGATCGTTTGGGGTATACCTATACCTGCCAAGATTTGTAAGAGTTGCGGAGAAGGTTTTGTTGATCTAGAAGACAAACTAACCAATTGTAAAAAATGCGACGGTGCTTTGGAAAAAGATAACGATACTTTTGATACTTGGTTTTCTTCATGCCAATGGCCTTTTGCTACACTCGGTTTTCCAAATGGAGAAGATTTCAAAAATTACTATCCTACAGATGTCATGGAAACAGCTGGAGAAATCATTTTCTTCTGGGTTTCTAGGATGATAATGATGGGGCTTTATGTTACGGGAAAGATTCCTTTCAAAACTGTTTATTTACACGGGCTTGTTTTGGATGCAAAAGGTCTGAAGATGAGTAAGAGTAAAGGAAATGTTATCAACCCTCTAGACCTCACTTCTAAATTTGGTACAGATGCCTTCAGGATGGGATTGGTCATAGGCAATACTCCTGGAACTTCTCTAGCTCTATCTGATGACAAAGTCTCGGCTTACAAAAAGTTCGCAAATAAACTATGGAATGTTGCCAGATTCGTCTTCTCAACCTTGGAAGGCATCGGTCCTGGTGGAAAGATCATTGAAGGGACTTTACCTTTTACATTTGATAGCAATTTCAAAGCCTATGCACCAGCTGATCTGAAATTATTGAATGAAATGAAAGCTCTCATGACTGACGTTACTTCAGATATGGACAATTTTAGATATTATCTAGCTGGAGAAAAACTCTATCATTATGCTTGGCACAACTATGCTGATCTCATCATAGAAGAAAGTAAGAAAGTTATTTCTGAGGGTACAGCCGAGGAAATCCTCTCTAGAAAACAATTGCTCATGGAAATCTTCGCTACGATCCTGAAGGCACTGCATCCATTCATGCCATATATCACAGAGGAGATTTGGTCAGAAATGCCTATTTCAAACAAGAAAATGTTGATTGTGGAAAAGTGGCCTGCTCCGAGCACGGTCGAGGAGCCCGCTTAAATTATCCACAAGACCAAATTTAAAATAAGAATAGTGCTATAATTATCTATCATGTCAACTGTTGCGGAAAATATCGCTGATACGTTCGAAATACCAACTACGAAAAAAGCTGTCTCAAAAGAGAGGATCATAAACGAGTTTGCCAAAATTACTCAATACGTCACGTGGCCGTTGCTTTTCTTGTTGTTCCACAGCACGCTCAAAGTCCGTATACGTGGCCAAGAAATATTCCCACGCACGAAGGGGCCTTTTGTCATCATTACAAACCACGTCTCTTTTTACGACAGTTTTCTCTTTCGTCTAGTTCTAGGTGTATTCACCCATCATCTACCTTTGCGATTCATGGCTGTTACCAAGTTCAATACTAGATCTCTGAATTTTCTCGCTAAAATAGGTGTTGTTGATTTTATTTATTCATTATTTGGGGTATTCACTGTAACCCCTGGTTTGGGTATTGAAAAGAATATTGAGAAAGCTGTAGAGATCATCCATATTGGTGGTAATATCGTTATTTATCCGGAAGGGAAGATCACCTATGGCGACCAAGTTGGTCCATTCAAAAAAGGTGCCGCTGTCCTCCAACAAAAGACTGGTGTCCATATCATTCCTGTCTCATTCCGCCTGGGTGAACGTAAGTGGCTTCGAAGAGAGTTTTTCATCAATGTTGGTGGTGAAATCAATATCCCCAATGGTCAATCTGTAGATTCTATAACAGAGATTTTGCATAGGGAAGTGAGTGGGTTGTATGAGAGGGTTTAGGGTGATAGAAAACTTGATTTTTATAAAATGTGTGATATAATGTTACACAGAATTTTTGCGTACGTGCGTACGTGAAAAAATTAACATCAACAAAAGAAAGATCTTTGACTTGTGAAAAAAGTACAAACTCTAAAACGGATTTGGGGCTTATGTGCTCCATATCATCGTAAAATCATCAGTATTCTCGGCCTTATCCTTGTCATTCAAGCGATAATCGCGATATTCCCAATGATCTTTGGAATGATCGTAACGTCGGTCTCATCGTCAAAAACCGACGAGACTCAAACCCTGATCATAGCTATCTGTCTTTGGGGATTACTCGGATGTACAAGGAACAGTCTCGCTCTCTTTCGAGAACGTTTTGAAATTCATAATTTGGATTATGAATTGTACAGGCATCTCTCACGGATATCTCTGGAAAAGTTTTTCAGCATATCTATGGGCCAACATCATGCAGGACACTCGATCATCAAACGAAGTATTATGAGCAAAGGAGAAGCTGCCGTTGCTGGTATTGTAAATATGGGAATATACGAACTTGTTCCGACTATTCTCATGGTTTTCATACCACTAGGACTTCTTCTAGTGAAAGTACCGATTATCGGTGCTTGTGTAATCTTTGTAATTATCTGCTATGCCATCTATACCGTGAAGTACAATACTTCTTTTTCTCCACGGTTACGAAAATTGGACACTTTATCCAATACTGTTTCAAAGAAACGTGGCGAGGTGATAGAAAATGCAGATCTTGTCTTTGCTAATGCCCAAGAAGAGCGTGTGCGAAGAGAGTGTGACGAAGAAAAGAATACTGAAGGATTGCAAGGTAAGCCAGTGTGGTTATCCTACGGTGTTTGTTTCTATGGGGGACAATTCTTTTTGATAATCTCCCAGACATTATGTATTGCTATTAGTGCCTACTTGGCCCGTAAAGGAACGATTACACCAGGAACATTTGTAGCAGTTGTCATATGGATTGGTTCGGCATTAGGGACTTTGACTAACATTAGTCACGTCCAACGTAATCTGATGAAAAATCTAGCACCTGTTAGTAAATATTTCAGGTTTTTGGATTATCAGCCAGATATTCTAATGCCCGATAAGCCGGTACCCATTGAAAATCTGCAAGGGAGAATTGAGTTTCGTCACGTCAGTTTCACTTATCGTAAGCGCACAGATAAGGATTCATTAAATGACGATGAAGGTGAAGAAACTTCCACGAAAGAGCATCAGGAGATACCAGCTCTTCAGGACATCTCTCTCGTTCTAGATCCCGGTAAACGTTATGCGTTTGTTGGTCCATCTGGAGCAGGGAAATCAACGCTTATAGGACTTGTTCTTAGGGCGTACGATTCTCAGGCTGGTCATGTACTGATAGACGGAGTTGACATACGGATGCTCGATTACCGAGAGCTTCGTCGCAATATTGGTTTGGTACCGCAAGACGTAGCACTGTTCGACGGTTCTATGCGCTACAACATCACCTTTGGTCTGAATGGGTCAGCTGATAAAGTTACCAACGAACAACTTGACCATATTTCCAAACTCTCACGCGTATCGGAATTTTCCAATAAGCTTGAAAATGGTTGGGATACTTTGGTCGGTGAACGTGGTCTCAAATTGTCTGGCGGTCAGAGGCAAAGGGTCGGTATTGCTCGAGCACTCATCAAGAATCCGCAAATATTGATCTTTGATGAGGCTACTTCAAGTCTTGATACTGAAAATGAAGCTATTATTCGGGAAAGTATCCGAGAAGCTTCTGTTGGAAAGACGACCATCATCATTGCTCATCGTTTGGCGACAGTGAAAGATGTCGACAAAATATTTGTCTTTGATGAAGGGAAGCTTGTTGAGCAAGGTTCTCACGAGGAACTTGTACAAAAAGATGGTTATTATCGACGTTTGGTACACAATCAAGTGATTCTGGCCTAACGTATTTTAAATTCACGAAAACTGCATGATCCCAAAAGGATTTTGCAGTTTTTTAATTCCACAAATTCACCTTCACTATTCCAAAAGTCTCTAGAATCCTGAGGAGAAAAAATCCAACGATCAGCATGAGGACACCACCCATGCCTATACATTCGGTGAAAAAAGCGATCGCTTCTTTGTTGGGTGATTTATCCATTAAGGGAATAAATCTAGCACATCTCTCAAATATTTGAAATTTTTTGTTTCTTACCGACTTCGCTCGTCCTTTTTTGTTCCTATAAATGCGTCAAATAAATCTTTGAAAAGGTAAAAGGCTTTGGATAAGATATCCTTGATTATTATAGGAAATATAGCATTTGGATTATCGATTTCCATATTTAAAACATAAAATACCTATACGTAGGTAACTTGTTAGTGATTGGTATAAACTATCACGCTGTAAATATTTATGTTTACATAAAAATTATTTTTGACCCAAAAACACCCTCACATACCCCTTTTTACTCTCACTTTTTACATGTTTTTAGCAACTTCTCGAGGTAAAAGTAGATTTTATCGTTATTTGTAGCCACATTACAGAATCAAAATCTTCATTGTTTCTTTAACGCTTTTTTATCGTTTCTTTAACCTTTTTTTATCAGGATTTTAACTCGTATGTGTATGATATACTCAAAGAAAGTAGACGATTGTAGTTTTAAAACGAAAGGAAAAACTATGCCCGAAAACACATGTGACGGTGATGGACAATGTGGAAGGAGAATCAATTGATAAAGAAAGGTCTAAAAAGAAGGAAGCTATTGATTGCCTATTTTAAATAATATGAAGATATCAAAAATTGTATCCATTGATAATGCTAAGATTCTACAAGATGACAAAAATATATTGACTTCATTTTGTGATTCGTTTGTTGAATATAATTCAGACCCAGTTTCGGATGAGGAGGTTTTACACCGCATATCTAATGCGGAAGTTATTATTGTCAATAAATATAGACTAGACGATTCTATCATCGGAAAACTCAATAAAACAAAATTAATTTGTGTATTCGGGTCTGGTTTTGATTTTATTGATATAGATGCTGCAGATAAAAATGGAATTGTGGTGGCAAATATACCTGATTATTGTACACAGGCGGTTGCTGAACACGTTATCGGTCTATTGATTGCATCATCAAGATTATATTATAAGGCTGTATCTGAATTACGTGCTGGTATTTGGGATCCACATCTTTACAGGGGACTAGAATTGAAGGGTAAAACGCTTGGAATTATAGGATACGGAAGGATAGGTAAAAGAGTCTCTGAAATAGCGCGTAGTGGATTTGATATGAATATTATTTCAATTGATAGTAAGAGTAATAGAGATGAGTTGGAACAGTTGCTCAGTAAATCAGATTACATTTCATTGCATGTGCCGTTGAATCAAAATACAAAGCATCTAATCGCTCGGAGAGAGTTTAATCTGATGAAAGATGGGGTAGTGCTTGTAAATACAAGTCGAGGTGCGGTTATAGATACTGAAGCTTTGGTAAGTAATATTAAGAGCAAAAAGATTTTTGCGGCTGGACTAGATGTATTTGAAAGAGAACCAATCAAAATAGATGATTCCTTACTTAGTTTTAATAATGTCATTCTTACACCGCATATAGGTTTTAAGACAATGATGTCTGAGACCAAGATATCTAAAATATTAGTCGATAATATCAGGGCGTTTATATCAGGAAGAAATTTAAATATCATAAATCATGAAGACAAGTATATTATCTAAGTTGCCCGTAAATGAATATCGACCATTCTTACTCTGGATACTCTCCAATCTGGAGTCTTTATCGTATGTGAATTCGTGTTGGCTTCACGGTTCTCGTGTGGCGGGGACACATGATAAGTATTCAGATTTGGATATAGCATTTATTGTAAATCGTGAAGCGGATAAAGAAACACTTAATAAATTATTTAAGACAAAGCTTTCACATAGAGAATTTTTTGATTATTTTAAGAATAGAATATTTAATTATTGGAGATTTCATGACCGAGAAGTTGGAATACATGTATATACCAGCAAGGAATTAACTGAAAAAGTAGATTTATTCACCTCGAACTTCAGTAGTTTTAATGAATTACAATGTCCCGTACAACATATAATTATAGACTCGTCTGTATTTTTTGATAAAGATGATTTTTTTGTTTCTCAGCGAGAGAGATGTTTTAATTTTATGAATACTCGTCAGAGCGAGTTTATAAATAACTACATAAATCGATTAAAACAAGAAGCAGAATGGTGGGCTATCCGCGGTAGGTGGAGAAGTGTATTTGAAGAGATGAATCAAGTGAATTTATTCATGGCTGAGGTAGCAAAATGTCATTATTTACTAAACGGTAAGTTATCTATGAATTCATCTAAACATTACCAGGATGATCTATTGGTACTTAAACCAAGCCTTGGTAAAGAAGTGATCAGATTGGTGGCGATTGATCCACACGATCTTGATTGTAAGAATAAGATTAAACTTATGGGAATCATCTATAAAAAATTATTAGCCTATTCAAAATCATCATGATAAAACTGTCTAACATTTCTTTACACTTTCTTGAGCCTGATGAGAAGAATTTTGATTTGATATCAGAAAAACAAAAGAAGTTGCATGAGATAATTTTGAATTCTTCAAATGACGTCGCTTCTCCTAGGATGAAGATTGATCCCATGTTTAGATACGGAGAAAAATTAGAAAAAGAATCGATACCATTCAACGGTTTAGATGACGACATGATTTACAGCCTTGTTTCTAAAGCTTTTGAAGGTGTAATCAAATTTCATCATCCCAATACTCTTTTTAATATTACACCTCCAACATCATTGGATGCTATAGCTGTATCAACGGTGACGAACCTTTATAATCCGAATATTTTATGGGATATTAATTCTGGGAATATGGTTTTATTTGAAAGGTATGTAGTCAAGTATCTTTGTGATTTAGCTGGGTTTGATTATAAAACCGCAGATGGCATTTCTTGTTTTGGTGGCAAGGCGACTATGATATACGCGATAAAACAGGGATTGGAAAATATAGACAAACACACAAAAGATGACGGCGCTAAAGATGATTATGTTGTTATAACATCGAAGGCTTGCCATTACACCATTGAAAGTGTTTGCGATTTACTTGGTCTCGGTAGAAAGTCATGTATTAGGGTATCTTGTGATGAGAATGAGAACATGCGTCTGGATGATTTTGAACATGTGTTAGGTAAATGTATCGTTGATGGTAAGAAAATCGCTTGTATTATTTTGGCTGGTGGAGGCACTTTGGATCTTAATGTTGATAACATTCCTATGGTTATCGAAATCGTCAAAAAAATATGTCTTAAACATAATTTACAATATGTGCCACATATTCACCTTGATAGTGTTATCGGGTGGGCATGGTTGTTCTATAAGAATTACGATTTTGAAAAAAACGAGCTTTTGATTAGTGCATCAGCTCTTAATAAGCTAATGTTGGTAAATAAAAAAATAATGAATGTCAATCTAGTCGATTCTTTTGGTGTGGACCTGCATAAAATGGGTTTTTGTCCTTATTCTTCAAGTTTTTTTATTACAAAGAAGAGTCTTGGTAATCAAGATAAATTTAATCAATCATATGGCGATAATCAAGTCTATACATATTCAATCGAAAATTCTAGATCTGGTACAGGAATATTGTCGGCATGGGTAACACTTAATCAGTTAGGAATTAATGGATTTAGAGAATACTTGGCATATATTATGGAAGTGTCTGAATATTTGAAAAGACAAATATCAGTAAAATATTCAAATGATTTTCAGATTATCAACGATTTTTCAGCTGGTCCATGTATAATGGTTAAGCCTCATTATAAGGGTCAAGGTAGTGACTTCTACGAATTATTGTCTCATGATCAATCAATAAGAGATGATTACAATTGTTACTGCGAAAAATTTTATAAGTATGCCTTTTATAAATTATCTAAGGAAAAACAGAATTATCCATTGATTGGTTTCTTGTCCAATTATCGAAAACGAACTATAGGATCTGATCTATCCGCCTTAAGATTATTTCCAATGTCATTATTTTTGGATGAAAGCCTATGCGATAGGATATTGGACGGTCTTCTAAAGATGAAAACAGAATTTGAGCAGTCATACTTACACAGTAATGAATCTGACACAATTAGTATTCATGAGCATCAGCCAAGATAATGTTTTTTATGATTAAAAAACCTAATTTATCAAACTATTATCAGACTAGAAAAGTTTCCGTGATTAGATCTGTCTACGAGAAATTAAAAGAACGTAAAGATATTGTGGTGCCAATAGATATGGCGCTCGGAAACATCAATCGTGCGATGTATCCAGCGCTAATTAAGAGGATGAGAAGATTAGCTGGTCCTCAGAGTCCATTCAATAAAGGAATAGTCAAGTATTCTTCATCGGCAGGCTACGTTGAGACACAAAAAGCTTTTTTAAAGATATTCAATGCGAGCGACTTACCGATAGATAATCTCTATATTCAGATTACAGATGGCGCAAGTCAAGCAATAGAATTTTGCTTATTGGGTATTTCTGGAAACACAGAAAAAAATATTGGACCGATTTTATTATTTGATCCTGCATACACTTCATTTGAATACATGGCGAGAAGGTTAAATCGTAGAACTATATCCATGGTTCGTATAATCCAGTCAGATGGGATATTCGAATTTCCGTCTATAAAAAAGATCGAGCAATTCATATTAAAGAAAAAACCGAACGCGATGATAATTATTCCATACGATAATCCTACAGGACAACTCATTACTCAAAATCAACTAGAAGCTTTAGCGAGGCTTTGTGTTAGATATAACATGTGGCTAGTGAGTGATGAAACCTATCGTGAATTGCATTACTCGAAATCAAAAGCCCCAAGCATTTGGAGATTGTCCGATGAAACCATCCCAGGCATTCAAGGAAGACGAATTTCATTGGAGTCAGCTTCTAAGGTTTGGAATGCTTGTGGTTTGAGGATTGGCGCGATCGTAACTGACAACGAAACTTTTTACGAGAAGTCTGTTGCAGAAAGTACAGCGAATGTGTGCCCAAATGTAATTGGTCAATACATATTTTCAGCTTTAGCTAAAGAAAATAAGAAAGATATCAAATGTTGGTTTGATAAACAGAGGGAGTACTACCAATCTATCATTAGCTTTGTCTCCTGTGACCTTAAGAAGAAAATTCCTAGCATAATTATATCCAAACCTGATGCGGCTTTGTATCTTGTCTTAGATTTTAAAAATATAGATCCAAATTTTAATGCTATTGATTTTATAAATTTCTGTGCAAAATCTGGCAAATCAAAATACGGTAACCAATATTATACAGTTCTCATGACACCACTAGAAAATTTCTTTAAGGACAAGAAATTAGGTAGGACAATGGTTAGGATATCATTTATGGATTCGATAAACAGGATTCGTATCTTACCAAATGTATTGAAGGATCTCTTGGATCAGTACTTCAATACAAAGTGACACTGTTCCATTTTATTAAATAAATGGTAATATATTAATATGATAAATATCGAAAGTAATAAGGAAAAAATATCCGATATACTTACACGCGGGGTTGAAGAAGTGATCGATAAAGATATTTTGGAGAAAAAACTCCTAAGCGGTAAGAAATTACGTGTAAAATTAGGTATTGATCCTACAAGCCCTAATATTCATATTGGGCGATCCATCCCACTTCTCAAGCTCAAAGATTTTCAGGAGCTTGGACATACAGTGGTATTCATTATAGGTGATTCTACTGGTATTATCGGAGATACTTCCGACAAGGAAAGCGAACGACCAATGCTGTCTAAGGAAATAGTCCAAAATAATCTCCAAACCTATATAGAACAAGCGGCAAAAATAATTGATGTGGAAAAGGCAGAGATATATCACAATAGTGAGTGGCTTGATAAGCTTACTTATCAGGAGATCGGAAGACAGGCAGGAGTCTTTTCGTTGAATTCTTTTATCATGCGTGAGAATATTCGCAGAAGATTGGATGACGGTAAAAGGGTTTCATTACGAGAATTACTTTATCCTCTTATGCAAGGATATGATTCGGTTAAGGTTAAAGCAGATGTTGAGATAGGTGGTACAGATCAAAGATTTAATCTACTTGCTGGTCGTGATCTACAACGTGAATACGGTCAAGAACCACAAGATGTGATAACTAATCCATTGTTAGAGGGTCTTGATGGAAGAAAGATGAGTTCGAGTTGGGGTAATACGGTTAATCTGTTAGATACGCCAAATGATATGTTTGGAAAAATCATGTCTCTGAAAGATGAATTTATCATCAGGTACTTTACTTTCGCTACTCGAGTCCCTACGGAAGTCATCAATACTTATTCTGATGCATTGAAAGCTAAATCAAATCCACGTGATATAAAAATGAGACTGGCTTATGAATTAGTAAGGATGTACAATTCAGAGAATATGGCCAAGCAGGCCCAAGAATTTTTCGTAAATACGTTTAGTAAAAAAGAGATCCCCGATGTCGTGCCCGAAATAAAGCCTAGTAGTTACGATGTCATCACTGTTATGGTCGAGTCCGGACTTTCTCCAAGTAAATCTGAGGCTCGACGTCTCATTGAGCATAAGGGAGTCAAGATTAATGAAGCCGTCATGGACGATCCAAAGAAGGTGCTTAAAAAAGACGATATCGTCCAGAAAGGAAAAAGGTTTTTCGTTAAGGTTATTTAACAGGTTAGTAACACGCGTTAACGAGAAAGTAGATCTGCCAGAGTACCTTCGTGCGGAATTTTTATGCGTTCGATTTTGTTTTTTCTGTTATACACCTTAACCTAAAAGGTGGAAAAATTGGAAAGGATATGCCATACGAAGTACCACTAAATCCTGATTTGACTATTGATTCAACCGAGGAATCATTACTTGCAAGCTTGGATAAAATCATAAAAAGCATAGGTAAATTAGCGGGTATAAGTAATATCTCTTCAAGATAAATCGGTTTTTACTTAATAAGTAGATTTCAATTCCGACAAGAAGCCAAGTAAAAAGTAGAGGGTGGAGGAATATTGTTGTTGAGGAGGAAATAATGAAATATTACCATTTTCTCTTGCGTTAGGAGAATTACTATTGTATATTTATTAGGAAAGGAGGTGTTATTATGTTTACACACCCCAATGAGATTGACGAGTACAAAAGACAAGGAGCTCGCAAGATGGGTATCATCGTTCCGTCTGCGACCTATTCAGGAAAACAGATTACCGTGATACTACTTGTTTTTGCTTCTCTGGTATTGTGCGGATTGTATCTTTTCAAATGAAAGTGGAAATATACAACCGTCGTGCCACACAGTCCTATCGGAATAGGGCTGTTTTTATAACTGGAAACACAAGCGTGTGGTAGAATAAAAGAAAATTATGAAAACATTATCTGAAATACAACAAGAACAGAGCGAGTTGTTGAGTGGTATCGAACATCCACGCTTGGGAAATACTCTAGGTCTCTTCGAAGAAGTTGGGGAGGTGGCCAAGGAAGTGACTGAAATTGAGATGTATGGTCAAGCAAAGAAAGTTGAACTTGGAAAAGAATGCGCGGACGTTCTTTTCAGTTTACTTTCTCTATGTGATTCGTACGGTATCAATCTGTCCACCGAATACGTTGCAAAGCTCGAAGAAATTAAGAAAAAAGTTCCTGAATGGAGAGTAAAGTACGGTAGAGTTCTGGACGAATTGAGAAAAAAACTCGATTAAACACGAACTACAAAGGCATCTACCCAATCTTTTTAAAACCCTCCACCCCTCACCCTCACCACCACCTTCGTTCCTCTCCCTTCACCCTCTGATACCAGTTCAAGTTCACCATGATGAGCTCGGACAATAGCTCTCGCAACCGATAATCCAACGCCCATGCCCATAGGATTGGCTTTGCGAGCCACTTCACTGCGATGGAAGAGGTTACCGAAAATCTTTTCTCTGTCTAGAGGATTGATACCCACGCCAGTATCGGTCACAGAAAGTTCAAAAGAGTCACCAGAAATACTCGTCTTCATCTCTATTCGCCCACCGAGAATGTTGTAACGTACTGCATTCTCTATGATGATGAGCAGGGCATCACGCATCTTGGATGCATCAACCATGAGTATTGGCCAACTCTTTTCATCTTCTGGATAATTCACAATCAATTTCTTTTGTTCAATATCTATATACAGTTCCGCGAGAATGTCCACAATCATAGGTTTCAAACTAGCCGATGCCAGATTCAAAATATTTCCACCCGGCTTGATGGCTGTTATGGCGAGAAAGTCGTTCACTATTTTGGTCAATCGTACCGCTCCAGCATTTGCATCTGCGATGGAACCGCGCAACTTCGAATCAATATCACCATGTTCACCCGATAGTATTGACTCCAATTGGCACTTGATACCCGTCACTGGTGCCCGCAAATGATGTTGGGTGATCATAATAAACTGATCCTTTGTCTCATTGAGCTTTTCCAACTCCCTTCGAGCATGCTTTTCCATGTCGTAAGATTTGCGGATTTCTTGGGTTTGTTCGGCGACTTTGGCCTCAAGGTTTTCGTTGAGGTCTTTGAGCAATTCAGCCTGACGTGTTTCAAGGAGAATACTTTTGATGAGGTAGAAGGCGAGGGTGATAAACGCGATAAAAGTGATGACGCTGAGCCATAAGTCAGAAGTTATATTGAGAAAGATGTTAATGAAAAGAATAACCGTCATCGCAATAGCCAAAATTTCAGCCGTTACGGCCTTTACGTTCATCTGGCGGTATTTGATGATGGAATACGAAAATATTGGTATCCAAATCAATTCTGTTACAGGCCCTAGCCAATTAAGATCGTAGTATCCGAATCTTGGTAAAATAATACACATCAAACTTGGTGGCGTTGCACCGACAACAATAACCCAAAGCATGTATTTTAGATTTGCTTTTGTATTTAAATCTGTACATTTCTTAAATTTGTAATATAAAATCACAATACCAGTTCCAAAAAATCCAAAAAAGAAAATCTCAAATAGAGGTGATAAAGGACCAAATCCCCACCCCAAAAAATTATTACCACTAATTGGAAATAACTTAGATACTATGGTGTCTGTAAACAAAAATAGATATGCAAAAATAATCTGAACAGTTAAAATCGACCATTTTATCCAGTTACTAATTTTTCTATCTTCAGGATAACTTAGGAAGAAGTATAAAAATGAAGCCGCAATGGTACTTCCTAGAAAATATGTCATTCTAGAAAAAAATATTGCACTTTGGTAGTCTTTAGACGTTGCAACAAAAAGACCTACACACGTAATCCATATTGTTACCCAAAAGATACTATGAGTAAAAGCACGAGAAGACGGGTTGCTACTTCCTAGAAAGATAACCAAATCAAGACTTCCAATCAAAATTGCTGAAAACCAAACAAGTGTTGTATAAATATTAATTTCCATATAATTAGCACTATGATATCATATACTCATATGAATATTATCGTTGATCATGATAATGATTTGACGTACGAGACAAATGGTTATTTGCGTAGATTTTTCAATAGCATATGTATCCCAGTTTTAAACATATTGCCACCAAAGTCAAATACGTTAATTAGAAAGAGTCACAAATCTGTTGATGAGGTTGTAGATAATGCAACCACCCACAAGGCTCTTGAATTGTTATACAAAAAAGGACACAAGAAGCATTCAAAAAGTTGGCCACAAAAAGTTATGCATAAACTTTGGTTCGGTACTAATAATTCAAAAGCTGTGCGTAATAGACTGCAGCTTGTTAAAAGAGAACTAAGAAATACACTAATGACCCTTAAACAAAAAGATACACCAATTTCAATTTTAAGTATTGCTTCTGGCTCTGCAAGGGCCGTTATAGAATCTATAGTAGAAACCAATAGTATGGATAAAAAAATCTCAATAATTTTTCTTGATAAAAATCCTGAGGCTCTAGAATACAGCAAGAGACTCTCTGAGGAACATAATCTAACAAGTAACAGTAATTGCAATCTTACGTGGATTAATGGCACAGCGGAAACATTTCTTAGATCTGTACAAGATAACAAGTTCGATATTGTCGAAATGGTTGGATTACTAGATTATTTTATTGATGAAAAGGCTGTTTCTGTATTTAGGAATATAAAAAATGTTCTAAATGGTTCAGGAATATTTATAACAGCAAATATTAGTCATAATCAGGAAGAGAAATTTCTAACCGATGTGATTGGTTGGAAAATGATTTATCGTTCTGCAGAAGAATTAGGAGGACTTCTTTTAGAGGCTGGCTTTAACGAAAGAGAAATCCAGTTATATTACGAGCCTTTAGAAATTCACGTAGTATCAGTAGCAAAAAATAAGTAAATATGGACATAATTAGTATATCTCTTACACTTGTTTCTCTAATTACCGCAGGTCTAAGCTTGTTCATTATTAGGGGTGAAGATAATGCCTCAAATAAAGTCTTTTCTTTATTTATACTATCAATCAGTCTCTGGGCTTTTGGGCTTTTGATGTTCAGACTAACCGATAACCTAGAATACGCTCTTTATTACACACGTTTTTACTACATTACAGCAGCAGCAATTCCATTTTTCTTCTTAAATTTCTCATACACATTCCCTAAAAAAATCACCCTAACGATTGCCCAACGTTTCTACATATATTTACCTTTTTCGTTAATTACACTTGGAATACTGATCAGTCCCCACTTTATATTGCAATCGGTTTACTTTTTAGAAAGTGGCATTAAATCAGCCACCGTTAATACTTTTGGTTATACTATATATGTTATATATTTTATTGCATCTCTCGTTGTTGCTTATTCAAATTTATTTAAATCATTTAATAAAAGTAATGATCATACGGTAAAAATTCAATTAAAATTTATCTTTCTGGGTACAATACTTCCTTATCTTATAGCCATGTACTTTGACCTTATCTCTCCACCTTATGATTATACCCATATTTGGATTGGTCCTCTCATGGCATTTATTGTTGCTTGGGTACTTTTATACGCAGTTTATAAACATAATCTACTAAACGCCAAGGTCATTACCACAGAAATGTTTACTGCATGTCTGTGGATATTTATCTTAGTACGAGTACTACTTGCAGAGACAGATCAAGATCGTCTATTAAACATAGGTCTATTAATTCTTACTATTATAGTCGGTTCGTTACTTATAAGAAGCGTCCGACAAGAAGTCAAACACCGCGAAAAAATCGAACTTCTCGCAACCGACCTTGAAAAAGCCAACACGCGTCTGACGGAATTGGACCGTCAGAAATCCGAATTCGTTTCCTTTGCAACACATCAGTTGCGGGGACCACTTACGGCAATGAAGGGTTATTCATCTCTCATACTGGAGGGCGATATGGGTGAGATTTCTACAGAGGTTAGAAACGGTGTTACGAGAATATTTGATTCCACGAATACATTGGTGAACATTGTTAATGACTATTTGAACCTCAGCCGTATTGAGCTCGGGGCAATGAAGTACGCATTTGAAACGATAGATCTAAAGACGATGATAGAAGACGTGGTGGCTGAACTCAAACCAAACATTGATAAGACTGGCGTCAAACTCACGTTCACAGCCGAAAATCATGGCATAGATTACAGGACTACAGCAGATAGGGACAAACTCAAACAGGTTGTTGCCAACATTATTGATAACTCACTCAAATACACACCTTCCGGTTCTATTGACGCCAAACTTTCTTATGACAAGTCTCGCCACCTATTCATCTTCGCGGTCAAAGATACTGGCGTGGGCATCGCACCAGAAACATTACCTAGATTGTTCCAGAAGTTTTCTAGAGCCGAGAATGCAAGTAAGACAAACATCCGTGGTACTGGCTTGGGACTTTATGTGGCAAAACAAATGATAGAAGCTCATCACGGTACCATCCGTGCCGAATCTCCTGGAGAAGGGAAGGGTGCAACATTTATTGTTGAATTAGAACCTTTCGCAAAGGCATAGTATTCGACCGTGTCCGACCTAGCCGAAAACATACAAAAAAAATACCCCGTACAAAAGTGGGGTATTTCTGATTGAAACTTGCTCGATCACTTTATTCTTGATCACTTGGTGGCAATCCACGCCACTTAGGTTGCTCCTTCTTCCTTGGCGTTGGGTGCGATTTACTCAACATAGGATGAGCAGTACGAGCTACTCCGACCGATTTCCTGATGTTATTAAAAAGATCCATCAAAAAATCCCTTTGGGTACGCGTTATTGCATGATTCATAACGATTCCGTTTCGGTTAGTTGTTGTGTACAAAACTACTATAACAGTATACGCTAAATCGGTGACAAAGTCAATAGTAGTACTTATTTTACCAAACCCTCTAGTACAATCTTAACATCATTACCATCTGCTCTGCCACCCAATTCCTTCATAACTTGACCAGTGATCTTTCCGATAGCTTTTGCATCAAAAGAACCTTGTTTCTTGAGGTTTTCAATGACTTTACTGGCAACAACCATTATTTCTTCTTTAGTAGCACCAGCTGGCAAGAATGATTCCAAGATCACAAGTTCAGCCTTTTCTTTATCAGCCAAATCTGCACGTTTACCGATTTCGAATTGTCGGATTGAATCTTGACGTTGTTTTACACTCCTCTTGATGAGAGCTAAAACTTTTTCATCTGGCAAAAATTCTGTAGTGATCTTTTGGGCCAGCATTTCATTCAAAAATAATGCATTCAAACCTCGGAGAGTGTCTAGACGAACAGTGTCCTTGGCGCGCATAGCTTCTTTTATTTGCTCTTTGATGTTTTGGTGTAGGGTCATGATAAAGACAGTTTACAATGAAAAGTGCAATTCGCCAACCGGCGAAGCAAAGTTTTAATCACAATCGAACGCGTTCAAAGATACTTAATAACTATTAACTAAAACTGTTTGATTTCGTATAATAGAAACTTGCAAGTCACATTGTCGCACAACTGTGGATAACTTTTTTAGCGATACAACATAAGTAGACGAGTGGCCATAAATAGGTGTAATATTCAGGTAATATCTGGCTTAAACATTAATAATAACAAAGCTAGATAAATACAAAACTATGGCTCATGAAAAAGATTATACCATCATAGTGAACGGCACAGAACATGTGTTGTCAACTGATGTCGTGACTTTTGAACAAGTCGTTGAGATTGCTTTTCCTGGACATCCGACAACTCCAGACACAATCTTCTCAATCACCTTCGAGAAGGCACACAGTAAACCACATCAGGGTACGCTTGCCGCGGGCGGATCAGTGACCGTTAAAAAGCACGGTACCGTATTCGATGTCACACAGACTAATCGATCTTAATGACGATCTTCGGAAACTCCGTGACGCAGGTTTTAATGTAGATATCCATGCTGGACATCTTATCGTCAGGGATATTCCATATGTAAACGACAAGCGTCAGGTTTGTCGTGACGGTATTTTGGTGACCAGTTTAGACTTGAATGGGGACATTACCAATCGTCCAGGCGATCATACAATCAAATTTGTTGGGGATCATCCGTGCTCGAGTGATGGCCAGCTTATTGCGGGTATTAAACATAACAGTGACCTTGTTCGAATAAGCGAGAGTATAACTACGCGGCACTCTTTTTCTAGTAAGCCTCCTCGCGGCCACTATGAAAACTACTATGAAAAGATAAAAACATATGCGGCAATAATAGAGGGTCACGCCTCAGTCATTGATCAATCAGCGACTTCGAAGACGTATCAGGTGGTGGTGCCCGAAGACGACAATTCACCTTTTCAATATATTGATACTGCGTCTGCTCGGGTAGATATAAATATGATTACTCAAAAACTCGCAGTAGAAAAGCTGGCGATAGTAGGGCTGGGTGGTACCGGTTCATATGTTCTTGATTTTATCGCTAAAACACCAGTCAAAGAAATTCATTTATTCGATGGTGATAAATTCTCATCACACAACGCTTTTCGAGCGCCTGGGGCAGCTTCGATAGACGATCTCCATAGGCAAATGTTTAAAGTAGACTATCTTAAAGAGATTTATTCTCGTATGCATAAAGGAATCATCGCTCACCCAGTGCCGATTGATACTACGAATATCGATCAGTTAGATGGCATGTCGCATGTATTTCTTTGTATGGATGCAGGTCCCGCAAAGAAAACCATAGTCGAGTACTTGGAACAGAAGGATATTTCGTTCATTGACACGGGAATTGGTATTTATGCCAAAGACGAAAAACTGGGTGGAATATTAAGGACAACATCCAGCACATCCAGTAATCGTGAAAATGCGCGGTCACATATCTCGTTTGTACCAACTGACCAAGGAGCAAATGAGTACGATAAAAATATCCAAGTAGCGGATCTCAATGCCCTTAATGCAATTCAAGCAGTTATTAAATGGAAAAAAATGCGTGGCTTCTATTTTGACACGAAGAAAGAAAACTTTAGTACATACACGATAGGAGGAAATATGTTGTTAAATGACACAGATGAAACCGACTAAAATTATCCAACCAAATTTTGTTGAATTTATCCCAACTGACTTGAAGGAAGGCATTCTTTATATTTCAAATAAATACCAAACGTGCAGTCACTTATGTTGTTGTGGGTGTGGAAATAAGGTTGTGACACCTCTGAAGCCCAGTGGATGGAGTCTTAATATCCAGAAAGGAAAAGCAACACTGTATCCATCGATTGGTAACTGGAATTTTGCATGTCAGTCGCATTATTGGGTACGATCGAACGAGATAATGTGGGCGACTAAATGGACAAAGAGTGATATTGAGGCAGTTAGGATTAGTGATAGGGAAGCTCGAAGTCTACATTACGATCATGCATCAAAGCCTGATTCCTTCTGGATGAAAATCATATCCTGGTTCTGGGGGAGTTAGTTCTAAGATTATTTTCGTTATCCACCATATCTAAACTTTAGATATTGACTTTCTGTATATACGCTATAGTATATATGGATAAGACAATACGGACAAAGGAGTACGCGATCTTTATTGAGCGGATGAAAAAGGCTCGATTGGACGCAGGGCTACGACAGATAGATGTAGCAAAGAAGATGAGGCGCCCGCAGTCTTACATCTCTCGCGTCGAGTCAGGAGAATATCGTTTGGATATTATGGAGGTCAAAAAGTTTGCTCAGCTATACAACAAGGATATCAACTATTTTATTAAATAAAAATATGGAAGAGTCTAATAAAAAGAATATTTTCAAACGCTTCAAAGAAAGTTATGGTATATCCGGCATGTTTCTTTTTGTAGTAATTGTTATCGCTTCATATATAAAGATCGATAATTTTTGGGGTCTTAAAAATATGTATTCTGTGATGACATCAGATGAAATTCGAAAGGTTCTTTTCTCTGTAATTACTCTCGAAATGGTTTCGAGCTTTATTCTTGCATTGCTAGGCATAGTCACAATATATTTCTTTATAAAACTAAAAGACAAAGCTCTTATTTGTGCATTTGTTTTTATTGCACTGCAGCCTATATTGGATGGACTTACAGAAATTGGATATTCGGGCAATATCGGAAGCGGAGTAGGGTCTTTGATCGGTGGAGCAATAATCTTTTGGATTTTCTGGCATTTCTTAGGTCAAAAAGCATCAAGTTACCTAAAATTAGCGTATGTCAAAAAAATAAATTTATGACTGAAAAAATCAATTTGGAAAAAATAGAAAGAGAACTTCACCCTTTTGTTGTTGAGTATCTCGTAAAAAAGTTACACATTGATGACCAGTCAATGCAGAAGGCCGAAGTTAAACCTTTTTTGGTTCGCCCAGAAGAACAGTCATGGGATACTTTGGCGAATATAAACGAATGGAATGCAAAACCCGATAAGGCATCTAAATTCGGTAATTTTACTATCAATCCTGACACTATAACCTTGCATTGGGAAGATATATCACCAGATAGGGTTGTTATTGAGAGACTGCCAAAATATTTTTCAGGTAGCGGTGAGAAATCTGGAATAGCAAAAAATGCGGTTACGGTTGCTGACGTTGCAAAATTCGTTGTTGAAAACTACGGGACCACCCATTATATCCCCGGAATTGAATACCTAAAATATCTTCAAGAATCTGAATCGAATTGGTTTAAGGAGAAAGTAGGTGGAATATTTAATCGTATACAGAGTGGTGATAAAACTGCTGTTAAGGATGGCTTTGTCACATACGCGTTTTTCGGCTCAGTAATATATGGAAAAAGTAGAAAAGGAGATATTTACACTCAACATATACCTTGCTGGACTGCTCTAAATAAGGATATCACTCTCGGCAGTCTTCCTTGGATGGATGAACACGATAGGTTTGTTCTCATAAAAAAGTAGTTTAATGGAGAAAGATCTTATTAATCTGTTAGGTCTTGTATTGAATGTTCTGGGTTCAATTATTCTCGTAAAATATCTTTTTATTTCCGATAAGGAAATAGAGGACATATCGGAAATTCCGATAGAGCCATCAACTACTCATTTTACATCAGCGACTTCTAGGAAAACTTTGTCTGGTGCACTCACGGATGTAGAGAAAATAAATCGGTATCGAGGCGATTTCATACGGAGAAGGCGTGATGAAAGGACAAACGGTAAAAGGGGAATATATCTTGTCATCGTCGGTTTCATTATTCAGGCGGTCGCTTTATTTATATGAGAAATATTCTTTTTAAAACAGCAGCCATCGTCATTCTAGTAGGCCTGATTTTTGCCAGCATCTATATAGTAAAGATATACCAAAAGGAAGATAGTAAACTATTATGGCCGGAAAAGTTTTTTGATTTTGGATATGAACTGGAATCTTTGAAAGATATTCACGATTCAGCTATGAAAATATTATCTAAGAATAATCAAAATGTAAGATTTTGTGGATCATTTTTTGATGTGTACGACAGTCGTTACAAATTACAGCCAGGAGAAATTGGTGGGTGTGCCGAATTTGGTACTGGCGAAAGTCGAATTATTCGTACCAAAGACGATGTTCAGACTAAAGAGGTTGGTGATGATCAAGATAAATTTTTGGTGCATATCAAAACAGATAGAGCTTATAAAATAAAAGATTTTTCTCTAGAATTAATAGATACGGGTGACTACAATGTTGGTAATGACACGGACATCTGTAGAATATCGATTACTAATTCAACCAGGTCATTATTCTCTTTGAGTAAGGAAGATTTTCGTTGCGGTCACCTCTCAAGTATAGAATATGGTGACGATATACTTTTGATCATTCAGGACTATGCCCCCAAAGGAAACCAGTATACGGGCGATTCCCATATTTTATTTATTCAAGAGGATAAATTATTTGATATTGGAACAATTGATACAGACTGGTATGGAGGAGGATTACAAGCCAAAGATTTTTGGGTTAATAATAGTGAATTATTCCTTACATTTTATGATGGAAGATACGGGTGGAAGTACGGACAATCGCATAACAGCTCAACGTATTCATTCATTCCTCGTGTATTCAAAATCACTTCACATAACGATTCCGTATTGTTGAGTGAAGGAACGAAAGTATCAGATGATATAAAAAATATTTTTACACATCAACTTAATGCTATAAGAACATCATTTAGCAAAGTATCAACATCAACTCACGATGCGTCTACTATCAACGCCTTTATACCATATTGGATCGGAATTTCTCGATATGTCCTTACTGGTGATGCGCTATCAAGAGAACTTGAAAGCATCAAAAATGACATCGCTAAAATTAATAGTAGTAATTTCTCCATAAAACCTAGTGAAGTGGATACAATCTATACTGATATTATTTCTCAGGAAAAAGTAATAAAATCTCTATGATCCGTAACAAAAAGGCCCATAAAATATGGGTCTTTTCTGTATATATGTTATCAACACCTAGATATTGATTTCTAACTTCAATCGTCTATACTGTATCTAATCATTAGAAAACGCCAACCTGTGTGGCGTTTTCCTTTGTATATGATGTTATGCACAAGGGGTCTTTACAATTTCCTCAAATCTGCTAGTATCTAGATGACCTTAACAGTCAATTTTCCAGAGCTTGGGGGCCTCGCAAGAGGTCCCCTTTGCATTATAAAAGCTTCATCTCTTTTTTGTAGCAGATGAATTCCTTGATCTTCTTTACATCATAAATCTTAAGGCCTTTGGCGCAAAGATCACTAAGTTCACTGGCTACTTTACCAGAAGTCGCAAATAACATCACATGCTTTTTATCTGTAAGTAGCTGACTGATCGGGTCTTCAAAATCACTATCTCCACTCCATAATATAAAAGTCTCGACATTATTATTTTCAAAATCGCGAAGCAGGTCGCGTCCAATTTCCACATCAAAATTAGACTTCAGATCCTCGATCTCTAGAATGCCTTGCTGATTCAGTAATCGAAGTTCATTGTTCAGTGTTTCTATAGTTTCAACCTTGAGTTTTGCCAGAAAAGGCTTGCGAATAAAATTTTTTAGCAATTCAGGTGAATTCGCGGGAATACTGGAAGCATCAATAGATAGTTTCAGTATTTTGACTGGTTTGGTCCTCACAATGTAATCGAAATGCTTTGCATCCTCGATCAGCATTTTTGAATATGGATTTATCTTTAGGGTGCCATGATAGAACTTTACTTCGTTTATAGTGTCAAAGGATTTAATTGCATCAGACGACGGAGATCAACATGCCAGCCGAGCTTTTTGGCCCAAGGACGGACATTGCCATAGTCAATATAAATATTCGTCTTCTTATCGAAGATCTTTTCAAGGCCTTGAATCTTTTCCGGGTAAGCGGCCGCGAGCTCTTTTATCCTGTCTGTTGTGGGCTTAAACATATTGTGGAAATATTATCATATCCAGAATAAAATACATCATTGGATTTTCTTAGAAATTAGTAATTAAAAATTAGAAATTTTCTGTTATAATACCCCCATGCAAACCACCCTCATCATTTTAGTCGTCATTGCCGTCGTAGCCAACATTGTCATGATTTTTGCCATTATGAGACGTAAGAACGAAGAACCGGTAAAGGAAGACGGGCAAGGATTGAATCTCATCTTGGAACAAGTAAATGAACTCGGACGTATCGTAGACCGACGTGTCGGTGACCTTTCTAGGACCGTAGATAATAAGGTTGATGGACTTACCAAAGCCGTAGATACCAAGATCCATGAATCATCCAGAAACATGCAGGAATCAATGCGTGCTCAACTTTCTGAATCTTCAAAATTGATCAAAGAAGTTACCCAAGGCTTGACCAAGCTCGATGAGACCAACAGACAGGTCGTCTCTTTCGCTGATCAATTACAAAATCTGCAAGATATTTTGAAAAATCCCAAGCATCGTGGAATCCTCGGTGAATATTATTTAGAAACATTACTCAAAAATGTTTTGGCGCCAGGACAATATCAGATGCAATATGCTTTCAAGAATGGAGAGATCGTAGATGCGGCTGTTTTCGTTAAAGATAAAGTTATACCGATAGACTCCAAATTTTCTTTGGAAAATTACAATAAATTGGCTGAGGAAAAAAATCCAGCCGAGAGAGATAAACTAGAAAAGGCTTTTGTTGGTGATTTGAAAATCCGTATCCAAGAGACTGCCAAATATGTCCGACCAACCGAAGGGACGATGGATTTTGCCTTCATGTTTATACCTCACGAAGCTATTTACTATGATCTTTTGGTCAACAAAATCGGGGCCGTAACCGAAGAGACCGATAACTTGATTCAGAGAGCAGCCAATAAGTACAAAGTTATTATCGTTTCTCCAACTTCATTCTTGGCGTATTTACAAACAGTTCTACAAGGCTTGAAGGCACTACAAATAGAAGAAACTGCAAAAGATATCATCAAGAGGGTCTCGGATCTCGGTACACACTTAAAGAAATATGAAGAATATCATGGTAAATTGGGAGTTTCGCTTTCTACGGTGGTCAATCATTACAATACTGCTGGTAAGGAACTCAAAAAGGTAGACAAAGACATCCTACGCATTACAGAAGTGGCTCCAGGTATAGAGGTAGCGATGATAGAGAAGCCGGAGAGCGCAGAAGAGAGTTAAGAGTTAGGAGGTAAGAGTTAAGAAAAAACGCATTTGTGACTATTCTTAGCTCTTACCTCTTACCTCCATTTTTTGCTTGCATGTTCCAATAAAACCTGTATACTATGTTCCACTATGGAATTTGCAGTAATTCAAACAGGTGGCAAGCAATACAGCGTCTCAAAGGGCGATGTTATTAGCATTGAGAAGCTTTCTGACACTCAGAAAGAAGGCGACAAGATCGTCTTCGACAAAGTCCTCCTAGTTGATGATGGCAAAAATACTACTATTGGCACACCTTTCATTGAAAAGGCTTCAGTCAAAGCAACTGTCGTAAAGATCGGTCGTGAACCTAAGGTTGTGGTTGTTCACTACAAACAAAAGAGCCGTTATTTCAAGAAAAATGGTCACAGACAGCCTTTTGTTCAGGTCAAGATTGATGCGTTGAAGTAGGGTAGAGGTAAGAGATAGGAGTTAAGGGATAAGAAAAACGCACCAGAAATAGTGCGTTTTTTAACTCCTATTTTTGAGGGCACTCTTAATAGTCTCACCGTCAACATATTCCAACTCGGCACCAGTAGACAAACCGCGACCAAGTACCGAGATTTTGATAGGTTTGGCACCAACAACCTTTTGTATGGCCTCTTTAACTATTTGAGCAGTATTCTCACCATCAGGAGTCGTATTTAAAGAAAGGATAATTTCCGCGAGGTCCGACCTAGTGGGAGCCGAAACCGCCGAAACTCTTTTCAAAAGCATTTCCAAACGAATACGCTTATCTGGTTCTTTGTCTAGAATAGGTATTGTCCCACCAAGGACAAAGTACAAACCGTTATAAGCGTGACTCTTTTCTACAGTCTCTAGATCTGAATCACGAGCGACTATCATCAAGCTGGATTGGTCACGGGAAGTGTCGGAGCAAATTTGGCAGAGAGAAGATTTGGAGTTAAGAGGTAGGAGATTAGAGGTAAGAGTAAAAAAGCGGTGGCACATTGAGCATTCCAAAGTAGACTTTTTGACCTCTTCAATGAGCTGGGTAAATTCTCTTATAGAAGATGGTGACTTATTTAAAATATAATAAACAAAACGCTTGGCTTGGCGAGGACCAATACCGGGGAATTTGGCAAATATTTCTTCTAGGCGGTGAAGGGAATCCATAGGAGTAGAGTTAAGAGGTAGGAGTTAAGAGATAAGATCCAGCAAATTGATTGGTTTTCGAAATAAACCCTTGAAGAATCCTGTGCGTTTGATTGGCTTGTTCCTCAATATTTAAATAATCTACATCTGAAATATAACCTATATCCCTAGCAATTAAAAGTTGATTTTTTAGTTCAGTAAGTGAGCCTTGGGCAATATAATAAAAATGAGACCTCTCTTTATAAGCACGCCTACCAAACCCTTCAGCAATATTGGATGTAACTGAAACGGCAGATCTTTGCATCTGACTAACAAGCCCAAATATCTCAGATTTAGGAAACTTTCTAGTTGTCTTATAGATCATAAGAACAAGTTTATGACCCTCTTGCCAAACAACTAAATCAGTAAATTTTTGAATCTTAATTGTTGTCTGCATTTTTCTTACCTTCTTATCTCTTAACTCCTACCTCTTACCTCTCCCTTACTTCTCCTCAAAACCACCAAAGTCCGCTTTATCAATAGACATGAAAGTAGTTTTCTTACTATCAAAGAATAGTTTGGCAATACCAGTAGGACCGTTTCTATGCTTTTCAATGAGAATCTCAGCTTCTTCCTTCTTACCACCGAGGTCTTGGTCGGCTTCACGATGGATGAACATGACTACGTCAGCATCCTGTTCAATAGAACCTGAATCGCGAAGGTCTGAAAGGCGAGGTTTACCACCACGTTGTTCCACGGCACGAGAAAGCTGTGACAAAGCTAGGACAGGAACTTCTAGTTCACGAGCGAGGTTTTTCAAAGAGCGGGAAATCTCGGTGACTTGTTGAACAAGGTTGTCGTTGTTCTTTGTTGTAGTTGGCAACATGAGCTGGAGGTAGTCCACAACGATAAGTCCGAGACCCTTTTCATTTTTGAGACGACGAGCGACGGCGCGCATTTTCAAAATATTATTGCCCGGAGCATCGTCAATATAAATAGGAGCATCGGAGAGACGGCTGATAGCTTCACCGATAGCTTTGAAATCTTGTTCAACCGAAAGATTGTGACCGGTGCGTATCTTCCAACTATCAACTTGTGATTCTGCAGAAAGCATACGATCCACCAATTGTTGCGAGCTCATTTCTAGAGAAAAGATAGCGACTGGAACTTTGTGATTGACGGCAGCTTTACGTGCAATATCCAAAGCAAGGGAAGTTTTTCCCATAGAAGGACGGGCAGCGAGAATGATGAGGTCAGACTTTTGGAAACCAGAAAGTTTGGCATCAATCTCTGCAAAACCAGAAGGTACACCTCGAAGCTCACCCGTAGTCTTGTGTAAATGATCCAAACGTTCCCATGCTTCATGTAAAGTGTCTTTTAGAGCAACAAATTTGTGTGAGCCTGTCTTATTGGTTACATGATATAAGGCTTTTTCCGCTTTTTCCAAAAGTTCATGTAATTCTGATTCTTCATCATAACCAAGACCAGATATTTGCTCAGCTGCACGTAGAAGTTCGCGCATGCTGTGCTTTTTCTCAACTATTTCAGCGTAATGATTGGCGTTAGTAGAAGAAGGAACCGTGTTGATGAGTTCAGTGAGGAAAGCCATGCCACCAGTCTGTTCCAATTGCTCTTTTTCTTTGAGGCGGGCCGACAAAGTGAGAACATCAATAGGAGAACCTTTGGTATGAAGTTCCAACAAAGCTGACCAAACCATTCTGTGAATATTTGAATAGAAAGATTGTTCGCCAACAATATCAACAATGTCATGCATTGCCTCACCACGGATCATGATGGACCCAAGAAGAGCTTTTTCCGCTTCCAAACTGTGAGGCGGAATTTTGAGGTCTCTAGTTTTGAAATAAGGGGAAGCAGTGTCCATGAAATAAAATTCTTAAACAAAATTATGTGAAAAATATAATTGAGTTGTTTAATTGTAGCACGTGCAATTTTTATATCTCCAAATAAAAAAGGTGGACAAACAGTGGAAAAGTTATTTGCTTGTCATTCTCAGTGTTGTGTCATTCCCGCAAAGGCGATTTAGCAAAATCGTGTCGAATGGACCGGGAATCCATGGTTACCACAAAATATAGATTATTGATTCGTAATAATTCTGGATTCCCGCCTTCGCGGGAATGACAATAACAAAACTGTGGTAAGATACATGAAGGTGAGTTTGACTGCCGTTTTTTACGACTACCGTCAAACTCCGTGACACGAATTACCAATTAATATTTAAATTAAAAATCATATGACAACAACAGCAAAAACGGGTATTGCTCTAGTGATTATACTAGTTATTATCGTAATAGGTTGGATTTGGTACAACAATTCGCAAGTAAAAGTAGAACCAACACCAATAGTAACTGAAACCGTCGTAACTCCACCACCAAAAGAACCTAACACAGCAGGTACAGGACTTAGTGCGGAGACAGACACATCTACTACGGCTATACAAAATGATCTTGACGCTTTTAGTAAACAAGTAGAAGCTTTGAACGCTGACGCAGCCAATGTTGATCAGGGTATGACAATAAAATAATTATTAACCATAACCAATATACAAATATGAAAAACAAAACAACAATTCCACTTATAGTATGTTCTATGGTTTTTGCTTTATTTATCACAATATCTTCAGTTTCAGCTGAAGAAAGACGTGTAAATAAAATTTCTTCAGATGATCAAGAGGTTGAGAATGAGATTGAGACCAGATCAGCTTCCTCAACAGATAACAAAAAAGAAATTGAAGAAAAAAAGGGGGAATTGGCAGAAAAAAAGATTGAGAGAATCAAAACAGCGGCTGATAAGGAACTTGAAAAGAGGATAGAAGATTTAAAGAAACTTCAAGAGAGGATTAAGGAATTCAAAAATCTATCCGATAATGATGAATCTTTTATCGCCTCAAACGTCAACGAACTTGTAGCTGAGCTCAACAAACTTAAAAACACGATAGATACTACAAATTCAACGACGACACTAAAAGAAGCTCGTGATTCTATAACTAGTAAATATCGCGTTTACGCTTTGTTTATGCCAAAGATGAATATCATTGCGTCAGCAGATAGAATAACCACAATGGTAAGCATGATGTCTATAGTCAGCTCAAAATTGGAAGCTCGTCTGAATAGTCAGGCAACTTCAAGTCAAATAACATCGGCAAATATTGCTTCGGCTAGGGAAGCTCTTGTAAGGTTCAATTCCAAGGTTGCTGATGCTCAAATACAAGCTCAGGGAGCCATTACGGATGTTGCAAACCTTATCCCTGATCAAGGAGACAAAGGTATGATGGCTTCTACTACGAAGGCTCTACAGTCTGCTCGTGCAAAGATAAAGGTTGCTCATGGAGATCTCACTTCTGCCAAGAACGAAGCAAATACTATTATTAAGCTTCTAACAAAGGGTGATAAGGAAAGGGAGAAGTTAAATATAAATATGGGTAACAACGCAACTTCTACTCCAAAAAGTGATTCTGGTAAGGATTCAAATAAGAAATCCGATTAATAGTTGAAAACCTATTCAAAGGTTGGTGGATTTAATGGAATTAATTAAGAGGTGAAAGATTCCAATTCAAATAAGGATCTAGGAAAGTAGAGACTAACAGAAAAGACTGAAAAATGAAAAAACGTCGAACTTTTCGACGTTTTTTCATATGCAAGAAATTCAAAGGAAGGGGATAGGGAGTCTTTTTTCTCATAAAATAAATGTGACGGAAAATCCGTCACATTTATTTTATGAGAAAGAGAGAATTTTCAAAGAGTAATATGTGCGGACGTTCTTTTCTTTAAAAGTAAAAGCGACCCCCCCTCTAATCTTAATAGTCTTTAATTCGCTCAACCAAAATCAAAAGACTCACTTACTTTTTCACCACCCTCTTTGCCGGCTTAACAAACAAAATATGCTTGAAAAAATGATACCAATATTTCATCATCAGATTGAACTTACCTTCAGCCTTGAAACGGCGAGCCGAGGTCTTCATGACAACACTTGGACTGAACTTGACCTTACCATGAGCAGAGACACGCTTGGCGGTATCGGTATCTTCACCATAAAAAGTAATAGAAGTATCATAACCGCCGGCTTTTTCTAGTGCACTTGCCCGTATGAAATTGTTACCACCTATGATA
This sequence comes from Candidatus Paceibacterota bacterium, assembly GCA_041666915.1. Taxonomy (NCBI): domain Bacteria; kingdom Bacillati; phylum Minisyncoccota; species Minisyncoccota bacterium. The sequence goes on along the minus strand of JBAYFZ010000001.1, from coordinate 177,990 downwards.
GTTGCTCCACGATGAATGAAAGGTAATTGGAAAAACATATTAGCAATAGGATATATAGCACTTTGAAAAAACAATGAGGACTTTCTGAAAAACCAATCTGCATCATAATAATCATATGGTCCAGAAACTGCGGCAATCTTCTCATCTATAAAATATGAAGAACCATTTGATAACCAAGTTTTATCTGGCAAACAATCCGCATCAGTGTTAGCAATAATATCTCCGACGGCTTCAATCCTCCCTCGTTCACGAGCCCAAAGAAGTCCCTTCCTATTCTCAGTTACCACTTTAACAGGGAACTTACTGGCAACTTCGTAAGTTTTATCAGTACTAGCATTATTAACAACAATTATCTCATAATCTTTATAATCTTGAGCCAAAAGAGCCTCTATTGTCGTTGCAATATTTTTCTCTTCATTATAAGCTGGTATTACTATTGATATTTTCATGTTTTTGCCTCGGTCGCCGTAGTCGGATTTTTATCTAACATCTTTCCATTCCTTCGCTATTGACCTGTCATTTATAGCCACATACAAGGTTTCGGTCATCCAAATATACAAAAGCTTGGGCCACCCTATTCTATGCGCTCTACGGCCATAATGGAAGACCCTGAGATTGGATAAACAGATGGTTCTACCTATTTCACTCAATCTTTGGAACATGTTTGCATCTTCACGAGAAACGAGGTCCTCGCGGTAACCGTTAACTTTCAAAAAAGCTTCCTTACGAATCATCTGGAATTTGCCAGAAGCTTCGCCAGTATGAAAGATATTATTTTTTAAAACATGTGTCCAATTGAAAATAATATAAATAAAACGATCGGTAAAAGTCTCACATTCTTTCAAAACTTGCAAATAAGTAGTCACAGCCACTACATTTTTATTAGCCTCAAAATATTCTAAAATCGTACTAAAGAATTTATCAGGATTTTCTATTCTACTATCTCCATCCATGAAAACGAAAAAATCACCTTTAGCTGTACGAGCTCCTTCGTTTCTATTTGCTCCGATAGCTTGATGCTTTTTTTCTGGAACTAGGACGGTCACATCCTGAAAAGATTTGGCAATCTCAACTGTTTTGTCAGTACTTTTGTCATCAGATACGATGATTTCGTGAGGTAAAGTAAGCTTTTGCTTGAATTGCTCTAAGCTTTCGCCGATGTACTTCTCCTCGTTATAGGTTGGGATTATTATAGAAAGCATATAGAAAGCAGGATTATATAAAAGCTTTGGCTTTTTTGGATAAATACCTCTTGTATCTTAGGAATCCAATGAATACCAAGATAAACATAGCAACAACGAACATTTTTCCCAAAACAGATTCAACCGTTACATATAGATTACCAAAGAAATATCCTACACCAATCAAGAATCCTGTCCAGACAAATTGACCAGTAGCATTGATAGCCATGTATCTCCAAAATGGAATCTTAACCATACCAGCTGTCATGAGAGTAACAAGAGCAAAACCCAAACCATTTGTTATTTTAGAAATAAAAAGGATGTGATGTTTGTATTTATGAAAAATATCAGTGACTTTGATAACTGACTCTTCCGTAATATCAAAATATTTTCCAAAACGTTTGATGAAACGATGACCATAATAACGGCCGATATTATACCAGAGAGCATCACCAAGTAAGTCTCCGACCATCAAAGCCACATAAAGTGGGATAAAAGAGAAATAACCGAGCTTAATCAAGACTCCACCGATAAGTGACAGGATTGGCCCTTCGGCGCAAGCAGTCACAATTATAATTGCATAAACAACGTAAGGGTGAACTGTGACAAGTTGTATGAGCCATTCTTGCATAAAAACTTGGTTACATTATAACCTATTTTTCGTCTAGGTCCGACATAGTCGGAATATGGTAATATATCTCCATGTTATATAAATCAATCCTAAAACCTATATTCTTCAAATTTGACCCCGAAGATGTTCATGATTTCATGACTTATGTTGGTGAATTTCTAGGTAACTACAGTTTGACCCGCAAACTTACCAACCTCATCTATGGTTACAATGGTCCTGATATTTCTAAAACTGTTGATGGTATAAAATACCGAACACCTTTTCTTTTATCTGCTGGTTTTGACTACAACGGACATTTGGGCAAAATTCTTCCAGAAATAGGACTCGGTGGGGAAGAAGTCGGTTCGGTCACAGCCAAACCTTGCGAAGGTAATCCAAAACCTCGTTTGACTAGGTTACCAAAATCTCAAAGTATCATTGTTAATAAAGGTTTGAGAAATGACGGAGTTGATGCGGTGATCAAGAGGTTAAAAAAAGTACAACTAATAAGAAGTGCTCTGCCTTTTGTCACTGGCATCTCCATCGCCAAAACCAACTGTTCCGAAACAGCCGATATAGAATCTGGAATGAATGATTATTTGTATTCATTCAAAAGACTAAATGAAGAAAATGTCGGCGACTATTACACCATCAACATCTCATGCCCAAACGCTTTTGGTGGGGAAGCTTTCACTACTCCAGAATTATTGGAAAGGCTTTTGACCAAGCTTGATACTATTCCATGCAAAAAGCCTGTCTATATAAAAATGCCCATCAATATTCCTTGGGAACAGTTTGAGTCTCTACTTAAAGTTATTGATAAACATGGTTTACAGGGCGTGATCATTGGTAATTTGAACAAGGATTACAATTCACTAGATTATCGTGACGAGGCTCCAAAAGATTACCATGGCGGTCTTTCTGGCAAACCTTGTGCCAGTCTTTCTACTGAACTCATAAGGAAAACCAAACAGATTTACGGTTCTCGCTTTACTATTATCGGAGTCGGTGGAGTAATGTCATCAGAGTTAGCACAAGGAAAATTTGATGCTGGCGCTGATCTCATTCAACTTATTACAGGGATCATATATGAAGGTCCTAGTTTAATTAAAAAAATGTGTAAAAAAGTGCGACCAAATTTGGCCGCACTTGTGAAATAAATAACCTCTACCTTACCTTAGTGGCACATACTCGGTGCAAAATGTCTGACACACCAATCTTTTTTCTTCTGCTTCCTTGACGCTTTCTCTTTTTCCCGATGGATTCGTTCGTCCATGGCATGTCTTGCCGTATTAAGAACTGTCTTGATACTACGTATGATCTGACGAATAACATTTCCAATAGTTACACCGATGTTAACTACAATAACTGGAATCCAAACACCAGTCCGCCGACATCGCTTATCAAATTTCTTTTGAGCTCTCTTTGAGCTCTTGACCTGTAACGGAACATCATATCCATTCTCAAGCTTAACAACGAAATCGATCCCTTTCCTATCAAGATTTGAATTCGGAGTTGCATGAATTATTTCTGTAATTTCTGCAATATCAGGCTTTTTCTTTCTCTTAAGAATAGTCAACGCCCGTTTAACCATCGCCTCACTAGCGAAACCACGGTCTCTGTTATTATTGTTCATAACATTATAAGGACTCGAACACGTTTTGTGCTCGTATTATTCCGTATCAAGTCTATAATTTTTGGTAAATTTATACAAAGCAGGGCTGTGTACAAGACACAAAACATGGGTGCATATTTCAACAAGACCGTGATACAATTATTCCAATTAACTAACAATATTCATAATATGAAAAAAATCCGTGTTGCAATAAATGGTTTCGGTCGCATCGGTAGAGCCTTCGTCAAAGTTGTCAAAGATCGTAGTGACATAGAAGTTGTAGCTATCAATGACCTTGGTGACATAAAAAGTTTCGCTTATTTACTAAAATACGACACAGCTTACGGCGTTAGTCCTTTTGATGTTTCTGTAAATGAAAAAAATAATTCCATCGTTATTGATGGTGCGGAAATTCTTTATATAAGTGAAAAAGATCCTGCCAAATATCCTTGGAAAGCTATGGACATTGATGTTGTAGTTGAATCCACCGGATTATTTACTTCAAGTGAAAAAGCCAACGCTCATATCATTGCTGGTGCCAAGAGGGTAGTTGTCTCTGCACCTATCAAAGACAAAGAAGATTCAACAGTTAAAGGCGCAACCATTCTCATGGCTATGAATGAGGATAAATTAGAAACTTGTCAGATCACTTCAAACGCTTCCTGTACAACGAATGCTGCTAGTCCTCTCATGGCAATCCTAGATGAATCTCTTGGAATTGAAAAAGCTATTTTGAATACCGTTCACGGATACACCGCTTCACAAGGACTAGTTGATGGTCCAAACAAAAAAGATCTCCGTGAAGGTCGTGCCGCTGCCCAGAATATCGTTCCTTCTTCCACCGGCGCCGCTATCGCTGTTACAAAAGCCCTTCCTCAACTCGCAGGCAAGTTTGATGGTATTTCCATTCGTGTTCCAGTAGTTTGTGGTTCTATCGTTGATGTCACTTTCATTTCCAAAAAGAATACTACCGCCGAAGAGGTCAATGATATTTTGAAGAAAGCCGGTTCAACACCTCGTTGGAATGGTATCTTCACCACAACCGAAGAGCCTTTGGTTTCTCATGATATTATCGGTAACCGCCATGCTTCTATTGCCGATCTAGCACTCACTCGCGTTGTTGATGGTAACCTTGTGAAGGTAATGGCTTGGTATGACAATGAGATGGGGTATACGTATACATTAGTGGAACATGTGGTAAAAGCAGGGAGGTTGGTGTAAAAACTGTAAAAATTCTTAATTATTATGGAAAAACATCTGTAAAAATGGTATAATAATACTATGTCAAATGTTGACCAAATCAGCAAAGAACGAGCCAAAAAACTTTTCGGTAGTCAGGAAATTGAAAGTTTTGAGGTCGGCACAACCAGAGGTTTACAAAAAATCCACCAATATTTATTTGTGGAGCTTTACGATTTTGCTGGTCAGATTCGCATAAAAGATATAAGCAAAGGGGGCTTTCGATTTGCTTCTTCTTTATATCTGGAAGAAAGTTTAAAAAAGATTGATAAAATGTCGGAAATTACTTTTGAGAACATCGTCGCAAAATATGTGGAAATGAATATAGCTCATCCATTTATGGAAGGAAACGGGCGGAGTATGAGGATCTGGCTTGATTTGATGTTTAAAAAAAATCTCAAACAATGTGTTGATTGGGTCAAGATCGACAAGGTCAACTATTTGAACGCAATGCAACGCAGTCCGGTGAATGACCTAGAGATTCGCGAGCTTTTGCGTACCGCTTTGACCGATAAAATCGATGACCGCGAAGTTTTCATGAAGGGAGTGGATCAATCATATAATTACGAAGAAATTGAATGAGAAATTTATCCCAAAATATGCTATAATATAGATATGAAATTCAGAGAATCACTCTTTTGGGATACCAATCCCGCAAAAATAGATCTAGATAAAAATGCTCGTTATGTCATTGAGAGAGTATTGGAATATGGAAGATTAGACGAAGTTCGTTGGCTTTTTAAACAATACTCCAAAGATGCTATCAAAAAAGTTATGGAATTACCTCGTGTACAGTTGTCATCTAAATCAAAAAACTTATGGTCACTAGTCCTACAGTAAAGACATCGATTGAAAGTCTACACCTTGAGATGTTGTCCGAAAAGACAAAGGGGGCTTTCTTACGATGCGTGGAAATCCCATTATTTGCAGAAAATGGTTGGTATCTTGCTGGTGGAACAGCACTCACTCTTCAAGTTGGTCATAGAAAATCAGTTGACTTGGACTTTTTTACAAACCAAAAGTTTGATGAAGGGAAGATTGCTGAACAATTGAGCACTTTAGGTCAATGGGAAACAACCTCAATGAGTCCCGGGACTATTTATGGAGAATTTTTGGGCGCAAAGATGAGTCTGATTTACTATCCATTTTTTAAGAATGCAGATGATATGCTCAAGATTGGTTTTGTAAACGTTATAACTCCCAAAGATATCTCTGTCATGAAGGTTGTCGCTATAAGTCAACGAGGACGAAAACGAGATTTTATTGATATGTATTGGTTAAGTCAGAATATTTTACCCATTGAGGAGAGTATAAGGCGAGTTGATCAACAATACACCGTAAAACAAAATGTCAGTCATATTTTGAAAAGTCTTGTCTATTTTGAAGATGCTGAAAATGATCCAGATCCAGAGACCAATTTCAAAGCCAGTTGGAAGGAAGTAAAAGCTTTTTTTACGAATCAGATCCCTAGAGTAACAAGGGATCTAGTTAATTTGAATTAAGATTACTATTAATTAACTAACCTCCATGCCCACCACCCCCCAAATAATCCTCGCATCAGATCACGCTGGTTTTGCGCTCAAAGAGTCGGTCAAATCATTCCTAGAAAGTAAGGGGTATTCAATATTGGATGTAGGGGCACACGAACTCATTCCTGAGGATGATTTTCCTATTTACATGACAGCCGCTGCGATGAAAGTAGCAGAGGACTTGAAAGGTAATACAAAAGCCATCATCTTTGGTGGTTCAGGACAAGGAGAGGCTATGGTCGCCAACAGATTCCCAGGAGTGCGAGCAGTCGTCTGGTATGGTGACACATCAAGACCTAGCTTTGATGTCATCAAACTTTCTCGCGAACATAACGATGCCAACGTCCTTTCTGTTGGCGCAAGATTCGTAACCGAAGAACAAACCAAAAATGCTGTTGAATTGTGGCTAAACACACCCTTTAGTGAAGAAGAAAAATACAAGCGAAGAAATGATCAGATTGATGCTATAGAATAATTTTTCAAAAGGTCAATACCTCTAGGACGGCTCAAAATAACCACTTGACGAGATACTATACCAAAGTATATACTTCAGTATATGACTACAAACACCAAAACACTCATAACGGTTAAGACCGATAAAGACCTCAAGTTGGCCGCACAAGAGACCGCCAAGGAGATTGGTATTTCTCTTGGGACACTCATAAACAGTTTTTTGAAACAGTTCGTGCGTAACAAGGAGGTTAATTTTTCTGTTTCTTATAAGCCCACTGCTTATTTGAAAGCTGCAATTGCTGAAGCAGAAAAAGAATATGCGGAAGGTAACTTTAAAACAGCACATTCTGTTGAAGAACTCATGGAAGAATTGCGTTCTTAATTTATGCTTGGTAAGCTTTACGAATGATTGATTTAGATTTTTCACCAAAATTCAAAAAACAATTTGGGGTTTTATCAGAAAAGATAAAATCCAAGGTACATGAGCGCCTAAAAATATTCACACTAAATGAATCCGATCCCATCCTCAATAATCACCAATTGCACGGTGAATATGCTGGATGCAGAAGTATAAATATAACTGGTGATATTCGAATAATATATAAAAAATCTAACGAAAATCATTACCGATTACTTGTAATAGGCACCCATTCCCAATTATATGAATAAAAAACTAGAAATCATCCCTGCAATATTACCTCGTGATTTCGCAGAACTTGAAGATAAAATCTCGCTCATACAAGGATTAGTCAAAACTGTACAGATAGATGTCTGTGACGGTCAATTTGTACCAAATGCCACTTGGCCATACAGGAAAGACGATGAGACTTTCAAAAAACTTTTGACTGAAGCAGAAGGTTTACCAGGTTGGAAAGAACTCAATTTTGAAATAGACCTCATGGCAAATAAAGCTGAAGAAATAGTAGATGAATGGGTCATCGCTGGCGCTTCTCGCATAATCCTCCACGTTGAAATGAAGGGGAATTTGGCAGAAGCGATAACAAAACTTCAAGATAGAGCCGAGATAGGTTTGGCTTTCAATGTTGAAACTCCTATAGATCTTATTGAAACTTTCAAGGATCAGATCCAATTTGTTCAATGTATGGGAATAGATCAGATAGGATTCCAAGGACAAAAGTTTGATCCAGAGGTTGTGACAAAGGTCAAAACTATTAGAGAAAAATATCTAGAGCTTCCAATATCAGTTGACGGAGGTGTCTCCATGGAAAGTGCTCCAATGCTCATAGAAGCTGGGGCAAATAGGCTTGTTGTAGGATCGGCTATATTTAATTCGGATAATGTTTTTGAGGCGATACAGAAATTTAAGAAAATTCTGGTATAATACTACCAATGTCCCTCACAGAAGCAAAAATTTCTCTGTTTGAAAAGAAAGCCAAGGAAATCCGCCGTTCAGTCATAGAAATGCTTATTGAAGCCAAGTCTGGTCATACCGCTGGCTCGCTAGATATGGCTGACATTTTCACTTATTTATATTTTTACGCTCTCAAGCACGATCCAAAAAAGCCCGATTGGCAATACCGAGACCGAGTCGTATTATCAAACGGTCACATCTGTCCTGTCTTATATGCAACTCTCGCGCATGCAAAATATTTTCCAATTTCTGAATTAAAAACTCTACGTAAACTCGGTTCAAAACTCCAAGGGCATCCTCATAGAGAATGGCTACCAATATTAGAAACATCTTCTGGCCCACTCGGTTCAGGGCTTGGTCAAACTATAGGCATGGCTTTGGCTGATAGGATAGACAATGGCAAAACTTCTGGAAAAAAATTCTATTGCCTCATGAGCGATGGGGAACTTGATGAAGGTAATTCTTGGGAAGCCATCATGCTCGCAAGCAAAGAAAAACTCCATAGTGTCATTGCTATAGTAGATCGTAATAACATTCAAATAAGCGGAACTACCGATGAAATCATGCCACTCAATCCTCTAGCAGAAAAATGGCGAAGTTTTGGTTGGCAAGTTATAGAGATAGATGGGCATGATTTTTTGCAGATTGATAGAGCTATAGAAACAGCCAAGATGAATTCTGGTAAACCGACCGTTATCATTGCAAAGACTATTCCATCAAAAGGAATTCCTGAATTTGAAGGGAAGTATGAATGGCATGGAAAAGTACCGACAACAAAAGAGGAAATTGAGATTGCACTGTGTCATTCCCGCGAAGGCGGGAATCCAGTGTCTAACCCGTGAATATATTGGTAATATCCTGGATTCCCGCCGAAGTTTATCCTCGGAGGGGACGGTAAATGACAAACAAAACATTATGCAAAATGACAATAAAAAACTAGCTTCTATGCGCGCAGGCTTCGGTGAAGGCCTAGTTATAGCTGGTGAAGCAAATGCCCAAGTAGTAGGTCTCTGTGCAGATCTAGCCGAATCAACCGGCATGTTACCTTTCAAACAAAAGTTTCCTGAAAGATACATAGAAGTTGGTGTAGCCGAACAAAATCTAGCAACTGTAGCTTCCGGCATGGCTAGCATGGGCAAGATCCCATTCATGGCATCATATGCAGTTTTTAGTCCCGGTAGAAATTGGGAACAGATCCGCACAACTATCTGTTACAACAATCTTCCAGTGAAGATCATCGGCACTCACGCTGGTTTGAATGTCGGTCCAGATGGTGGAAGTCATCAAGCTCTAGAAGACATAGCTCTCATGAGATCGCTTCCAAGAATGGTTGTTGTGAGCCCTTGCGATGCTATTGAAGCTAAGAAAACTATCATTGAAATTGCCAAAACTAATGATCCAACATATGTGAGATTGGTACGCGAAAAAAGTCCTGTCATTACAAATGAAGAAGCTATTTTCAAGATTGGTAAAGCACAGATTGTTTACGAAAAGAATGGTTCAAAATCCGGAAGCCTCGCTTCCGTCGGCATCATTGCCACTGGCCCGATCCTATACAAAGCCCTCATGACGGCAAAGAAACTAACCAATGAAGGTATAGACGTAACTGTCATGAATCTTTCTACTATCAAGCCGTTAGACGAACAAGCAATCATCAAACTGGCACACAAGACTGGGGCAATAGTTACCGTAGAGGAACATCAGATTCACGGAGGTATGGGTTCAGCTGTTGCGGAATGTCTTTCAACACATTTTCCAACTCCTATAGAATTCGTTGGCGTCAAAGATGTTTTTGGTCAATCAGGTCAATCAGAAGAACTTCTTGAACTTTACGGTTTAGGAGAAAAAGATATTTATAAAGCGATACACAAGGTAATACTGAAAAAATAGTACCTCGAGGGTAGACCTTGAATATGCTAGAATAATCCCATGAAAATCTTATTTACAGGAGGTGGCACTGGCGGACATTTTTATCCAATCATTGCCGTTGCCGAAGCTCTTCAGGAACAAGTACGATCAGGAAAGATACTGCAACCAGAATTCTATTACATGGCCCCAAATCCTTACAACGCTAGGACTCTTTTTGAGAATGGCATAGAATTTATTTCCGTACCAGCAGGGAAACTACGTCGTTATTTTTCTATATTAAATATAACCGACCTTTTTAAGACTGCTTACGGCTGTCTATGGGCATTTTTCAAAATTTACTCAATATATCCAGATGTAATATTTAGCAAAGGCGGTTATGGGGCTTTTCCAGCACTCTTGGCGGGAAAAATATTAAATATTCCTATAGTTATTCACGAATCAGACAGTAGGCCGGGTAGGGTCAATGCTTGGTCTGGAAAATTTGCCAAACGTATAGCTCTATCTTTCCCTGACGCTGAACAATACTTTATTCATAAAGATAGGGTCGCTCTTACAGGCAATCCGATCAGAAAAGAGATTATCCAACCCCTGAAAAATGGTGCTAGAGAATTCTTGGATCTTGAAGAGGGAACTCCTATGATTCTGATTCTTGGAGGTTCACAAGGTTCACAAAGTATCAACGAAGTAGTGTTAGACGCTCTGCCAGAACTCCTAAACAACTATCAGATTATTCATCAGACTGGTAGTGCCAATCTAGAAGAAACAAAATTAACCTCAACTGAAGTTTTGAGAGGTAATAAGTACGCATACCGTTATCATCCTTTTGATTATTTGAATGATTTGGCTATGCGCATGTCATCTGGTGTGGCCGACGTCGTTATCTCTAGAGCTGGGTCAACTATATTTGAAATCGCAGCATGGGGAGTACCTTCTATCATCATCCCTCTGCCTCATTCTATATCTCATGACCAGACCACCAACGCTTTTTCTTATGGAAAAACTGGTGCAGCCTCTATTATTGAAGAAAACAATCTGAGTTCTCATATACTCATAGAAGAGATAAACCGTATAATCACTTCACCTGAGATAAATCGTGCAATGCGTGAAAAAGCCCGTAACTTCGCCAGATTGGACAGTGCCAACGTGATAGCTGACGCTATACTAGATATAGCCTTGGAACACGAGAAATAGTATGCTAGGCTTATAGGGTAATAATAAAGTCGTAATTATAAGTTTTTAATTCTTAAACAAATAATATGGAACCTCAAAGTGGAATCAAGACATGGCAGTGGGTTGTAACCGTAATTGTCATTGTTTTACTTATTATCATAGGTATCAAAGTTTTCAGTGGTAAAGGAGGTGCAGAAGCTCCTGTAACAACAGATGAGACCCCTATCACTACAGATGACCAGATCGGTGCAATAAATCGCATCATCATGTCAGATCAGTTTCCTGGTAACATCGTCTACATCTCAACAGTTCAGGTTTCATCTCCTAGCTGGGTTGTGATCCAAGCCGATAATGCAGGTACTCCAGGCAAAGTCATTGGTTCAGCTCGTTTCGCTGCTGGTATCAATCCAGGCAAGATTACTTTGACCCAATCAATGGTTGACGGTAATACTTACTACGCTGTTATCTATACAGATAGTGGTGCCAAAGCTTTTGACGCTACAAAAGATCTACCTCTCAAAGATGCAAAGGGTAATGTTATCATGAGAGTATTCAAAGCTACATCTTCAGCAGATGCAGGACTTAAGGGATAATTAGATAGGGATTAGGGGTTAGTTATTAGAGACTAGTAAAAACCACTGGCGAAAGTCAGTGGTTTTTGTTTGTGCTGTCATTCCCGCGAAGGCGGGAATCCAGGATATTACCACAAAATCTATTTCCAAATAATTATAATAAACTATTATCTCGTAATAATCCTAGATTCCCGCCTTCGCGGGAATGACAACAAAAAAGCCTTCGCGGGAATGACAATGACATGTTAAAATCAACCTATGAAAATCATCACCCGTTTCGCCCCATCACCAACCGGATATTTACATGCCGGCAATTATAGAACTGCTCTTTTCTCTTACATTTACGCCCGCCAAAATGACGGCAAATTCATCCTACGCATAGAAGACACCGACAAGGAACGTTCAAAGAAAGAATATGAGGATAATATTATTGATAGTTTAAAGTGGCTAGGATTGGAATACGACGATTTTTGCAGACAATCTGATAGGACAGCCGTATATCAAAAATACATTCAAAAACTCATAGACTCCGGTAAAGCTTATATTTCCAAAGAAACCCCAAGAGAAGGTCTTTCTGCCGAAGAAGCCTCCAAAATGCGCAGTGAAGTTATCCGATTCCGAAATCCAAATAAGAAAGTTAAATTTGTGGATATGATACGTGGTCCAATAGAATTTGATACTACCGAGCTTGGCGATTTTATCATTGCAAGAAGTATGACCGAGCCAGTCTTTCATCTCGTGGTCGTCATAGATGATGCAGAATCTGGCATAACTCATATTGTCAGAGGTGAAGATCATATTTCCAATACACCTAGGCATATTCTTCTTTTTGAAGCTTTGGGTTTACCAATCCCTGAGTACGCTCATATTCCACTACTACTTTCACCAGACAGAACCAAACTTTCCAAACGCAAAGGTGCTTTACCTATTACCGAATATCGTTCCAGAGGATATCTACCAGAAGCAGTAGTCAATTATCTAGCCATGCTCGGTTGGCATCCAAATGATGACAAAGAGATTTTCAGTCGTGAAGAGATCCTCAAACAATTTTCTCTAGAAAGAGTCCAGAAGGCTGGAGCTATATTTGATATAGAAAAGCTCAACTGGTTCAACAAAGAATACATTACAAAATTATCCGATAAAGAATTCAATGAAATAGCCAAACCTTTCATACCAGAATGGCTTTCGGCTAAGTCGGATCTAGCCGGAAAGTTGCAACCAATCTTGCGTGAGAAAATCTCCGTTCTTGGCGAGATCAGTAAACTTTTTGAACTTGGAGGTGAATTAAATTTCATAAAAGAAATTTCTGATTACAAAACTGACATGCTTCTTTGGAAAAAGAATCCTAGCAGGGAAGAGGCGGGTAAACATTTGACCAAGGTTCGAGAATTAATTGACGAGGTCAAACCTAATAACTTCACGGTTGAAAACATCAAAAATGCCCTTTGGGGATATGCGGAAGAAAAAGGCAAAGGTGATGTTCTTTGGCCATTACGTGTAGCTTTGACAGGACAAGAAAAGTCACCAGATCCTTTTACCTCGGCATTTATTCTGGGTAAAGAGGAGACTTTGAAGAGGATTGATGGGGCGATAATGAAGTTGGGTTAGGGGGCAGAGAGGTAAGAGATAAGAGGTAAGAGTTAAGATTCACCCATCAGTAAAAAATATGATTAAATTCCATAAAACCTCTTTACTTCTTATTGTTATATTTCTTATCTCTTACCTCCTACCTCTTACCTCTACCATTTCTCTCCACGCCCAAACTGCCAGCGACATCCAAGCAAAGATTGACCAGAGAAATGCTGATATAGCTAACCTAGAAAAGGAGATTGCGAGCTATCAAAAACAGATTGATGCTCTTTCAACACAAACGGTTTCTCTTGTATCAACGATAAAGACCCTAGAATTAACCCGCAAAAAACTTGAAAAAAACATTTCTTTAACTCAAGATAAGATTGCTTCCAAAAATTATGAAATCCAAAGACTTGGTTCACAGATTACCGGCAAAGAAAGTAATATCAGTGACAATCAGCGCATCATAGCCAAAACTTTTTCTACTATAAATGAATCGGGGAGCCAGTCTTTACCAGAACTAATCTTGAGTAGTAGATCCGTCTCGCAGACTATAGATTCATTTGAGCAATTAAATATCTTGCAACAAGGCCTATATGATCGTATCAAAGAGCTCAGTCAAGACAAAGCCAATCTTGAGACAAATAAAAAGGCTAGCGAAAAAGCCAAGGCTGAATTAGTTAAACTTAACAATCAGCTCAGTGACCAGCGTGCTCTGGTCCTTTCTACATCCGCTGAACAGACGGCTCTATTGAAGGAAACCAGCCAATCAGAAGCCAATTACAAAAAGATTTTAGCTCAAAAAAAAGCACAAGAAGCAGCCTTTCAACAAGAGATAAATAGTTACGAATCGCAACTCAACCTCCTGATACACCCAAACCTTATCCCTCATACGGGTTCAGGTGTTCTTTCTTGGCCATTAGATAAAATCACTGTAACTCAATATTTTGGCAACACTCCTTTCGCAACAGCCAACCCCCAAGTTTACAATGGTCGCGGTCATACAGGAATAGATTTTCGTGCCTCAATAGGTACACCAGTCAAAGCCGCTCTTTCTGGAACAATAATCGGTGTAGGGGATACAGACATCGTCCGAAGTTGTTACTCTTACGGTAAATGGGTAATGATAAAACATGCCAACGGACTTTCCACTCTATACGCCCACCTTTCACTTCAAAATGTAATAAAAGGGCAGACAGTCAGTACCGGAGATATGCTAGGTTATAGTGGTAATACCGGTTACTCCACTGGACCACATTTACATTTCGGTGTCTATGCTACTGAAGGAGTCCAAATCAAACGTTTTGATAATAGTGTAAACTGCCGAGGAGTTGTCATTCCAACGGCTGATTATAAAGCCTACCTAAACCCACTTTCATATCTATAAAATTTTCCGGAAGCGAGGCTTCCGTAAGATAAAAATATGTTAAAATTATTTCAATATTATGACTTCCAAAAAAATTAAGACGAACGGGGGACTTATAAAAATGATTTTGCTCATCTTAGCTATACTCATCCTATTGGCTTACTTCGGCTTCAACATCCGCTCTATAGTCAGCTCTCCAACCTTCGTGGACAATTGGGCCTTCCTGAAGTCCTTTGTCATAGGTATCTGGGATCATTATCTAAGTGGACCAGTAATGTACGTCTGGAACACATTTTTTATTCCTTTTGTCTGGAATCCAATAATGAACAATTTGAGTAAGCAAGGTTAACAGGTGAGTGAAATTTATTTTCAAAAACTTTTACAGAAAAGATTACAATAAATATTTAAGCGACCAATCTATCGTCCGGTCGCTTTTTTTATTACCAGCAGGGGACTATTCAGCGCTTCAAGCCGTCTTTATTTTATATAGGTAGTGCGTAAAACATATATTGTGCGACATTGTTTCCTTAGGAGCGCGATTAGCGCGAGTTAGGAAACAACGAGTGCCCTCTCGTTTACAGAGAGGGCCGACATTCGTAACAACTCATAAGGTCTACCCTATTAACCAGATACAATAAAAAACTCCCAGACTTTTTAAGCTTGAGAGTTTTTTTATTAACTAAATTTTCAAGAAAAGTTCAAGACTTTCAACTGGAATAAATTTGATTACATAACAATCTAAACTTATATCATTAGTCGGCTCCGAAAAATAAATAGGCTTCCCTTTTGCTAGGGCATACCCGAGCTCAAGTTTACAGCTCGTCCCCATATAACCCTTAGGTGTAATAAAATAAACTACATCTGCATTATTTATAGCGTCATAATGTTCTGTGGCAAGCTTTTTATTTCCCTCAATAGTATTAGCATCATCTTTATTATCCGTACTGTAATCAATATTTGGAAAAATTGGTTCTAAACCAAGAGCTCCTAATTTTGAGATAGTATCTCGGACTAAATCTCGATATTTCATACTACACCCTAATACTATTTTCATATTCGTATTTTATCACATAATTTACCACCAAAAAATCCCCACCATAACGATGGGGATTTTTTGTATATAGAATTTCTAATTTTTACTTCAGAGCCACAGCATTCCCTACTGACCAACACTTCTTTGAAGCTGACCAAGGTTTCAAACCTTGTTCCTCATAAAGATGCTTGGCGTAAGCAATGTTACCTTGAATGGTATGAATATCCATTCCAAGTTTAACTGCAGTCTCGGCATGATATCTTTCGTTAATTTGCATAACTCCAATATCTGCCTTATCAACTATTCCACGAATGACATTACCGTCCTTATCAAACTGTCTGAAGTTAGACTCGCAACGGGCAATATCAACTAGGATAGGACTTAGAGCATATTCTTGGCGAAGATACTTTTCCATTTCCTTTGGATCTGTAGTTGTGAAGATCTGTCCTTCTGTTGAAGTAGTCATCACTGCTTCCTGTTCAGAATTAGCGTGGTCAGTAGCAATATTTGCTACGTGATTGTCTGCTTGTCCGGAACCATACAATGAAGACATAAGAAACAAAACACCCGTTGTAAGTTCAGTCATAAATTAAAAAGGGAGCTTTATAATCAATGATGACTACTAGGCTCTCTTGTACTACAAGTTTAGCACCTTCAGGTCTCAATGTCAAGACCTTTAATACCGTAATATGGCTCAACAGAGCCGTATTTTACATACAAAATACCCTTATTTAGAGCCGTTTAAGGGGAATAATCAATAATCAAGATCCAATAATCAAGTAAATACGGTCTTTTTGGTTATTGGTGTTTGGTTATTGATTATTTAAATCCCATCTTCCCTACTTTCCTTGCATTACAAGCCTTTTCTATGTTAGACTCACCGAGTTAAACAATTTCAAATAAAACACTAATATGGCACATAAGAAAGCAGCAGGTACAACCAAAAACGGTCGCGATTCAAATCCACAACATCTTGGGGTCAAGATTAACCATGGCCAACATATCACCACAGGACAGATCATTGTCCGCCAACGTGGTACTACAGTTCTTCCTGGTAGAAATGTAGGCATCGGCAAAGACGATACTCTCTTCGCTCTCAAAGAAGGTAAGGTTGAATTTGGTTCAAAGCGCAAGACTAGTTTCAACAACGATATCGATAGAAAAAAGATTGTCCACGTTATCTAATACATCAAAAATCTTATAAACAAAAAATGGAAGTCTATCTTCCATTTTTTGTTACTAAACTTATATTCACAATCCAAGACTAAGCGATGACGACTTTAAATGTAACGGACTTGCCTCCCCCATTAACTTTAATCATATGTTCACCAACAGTTTTCAACGGCTGATCTAATTCAATAAAAGAAGGGTCAATCTGAAGTTCTGTTTGCTTTTGTAATTCTGCAACAATAGCTTCTTTGTGAATACCTGCAAATAAGTGACCTTTTTCATTTGCCTTGCCAACAATAGTCAAGGTTACACCATCCAAATCTTTTATATTTTTAACCAATAAATCAGCATGTACTTTTCTCTCTCCTTCTGCCTTTGCCCGCTCTACATCATTCTTTTTGACCGCTTCAGGAGTAGCTACGATAGCTAAGCCCTGTGGAATGAGTAAATTCAAAGCGTGACCACTACTAACTTCTTTGGTATCAAACCTCCTTCCTAACTTGGCGACATCTTTCAGTAAAATGATTTTCATAATTTTATCTTTATGGTAATGCTTGTAATAATTGCACAGCTTTCTCCATCTGACTATCCTTCTTGGCGGCTGCGTCCTTTTCAGTGATTTCTACCTTATAATCTGGCTCCAAGCCATCATGTGATAGGTTGTGACCTTTTGGAGTGAGCCAACGGGCAATGGTGACCTTCAGCGATGTGTCTGAGGTAATATTTACCAATTCTTGTACTGAACCTTTACCGAAGGTTTTAACACCAACCAACTTGGCTACACCATGCTCCTTTAGGGCTCCAGCCAAGATCTCAGCGGCAGAAGCCGAGCCATTATCTACAAGTATCAACATTGAGAAATTCTTACCACCAAATACATTGTAACCCTTACTTCTAAAGACATTCGGCTGATTGTTACCTCCAAAATCTTCGGTTACTATAACCTTCCCTGCTGGAAGAAAATATGACGCCATATCCCAAGCTGCATCTAGATATCCACCTGGGTTACGTCTCAAATCCAAAATGAGTTTGTGATTGCCAGAAGCAATAAATTCCCTGAGCGCATTGCGGAATAAGTCTGGAGATTGAGCAGTAAAACTATAGAGCGAGATAACTGATATTCCACCCGGTTTTGTACTAGTATCTATAGTAGGAATTTTGATAGTATCGCGAACAATCTTTCTGGTAATTGGTTTTGAAGCACCAGTTGGTAAAAATGAAATGCTTACTTCTGTACCCTTTGGACCACGAATCAGTTTGACTGCTTGATCTGTACCCATACCAACCGTAGAAGTCCCGTTTATAGAAAGTATAAAATCACCAACCTTAACACCCGCTTTTTCTGCTGGACTATCTTTTATAGGAGAAACTACCAAAAGTTGTTTGTCTTTCAATCCAATCTCCATACCAACGCCACCAAAATCACCCTTTATATCATCTTTAAACATCTGTGACTCCACTGGTGGAAAAAAGACTGTATAAGGATCACCATAAGAGGATGCTAAACCTTGAATAGCTCCGTATATCTTTGTCTGAGGGGTAGTACTTCCGGCAGTGACATACTTTTCATCAAGAATTTTCCAGACTTTCCAAAACGAAGCGAATTCATTTGAACTAGCTATTTCGGCCATATCAGGATTTGAACCAGAAGGAAGAGAATTGCGACCTTCTCCGATATAGATACCTATAAAGAAAGCGAGGATAACTGCTGGCAAGCCAATAAGCACATAAATAAGTTTCTTATTTTCCATATTCATAGTGGTGCTATTATTGCACAAATGAGCAAAAGAGCAAAATTTTTACAGAAGCCTCGCTTCCGTAGTGACATTTTCTGACATCCGAGTTACAATAAACTTCAATATGGAAAAAAGAACTTTGGTTCAAGAATACCTGACACATTTCAGAGATAAGGAGTATGTCACTTCATTAATCATAGCTTTCTTATTACTATTTGGAAGTTTGATGATTAATATTTCTGCTGGGACTTTTGCAACAAATAAAGCTAGCAATTTCGTAAACGACATAATCCTATCAAACATTCCAGTAGTAAACGTAGACGAACTTTTTATCTACGCACCTATCATATTCTGGGTTATTCTTTGTATATACTGTGCTTTAAATCCCAAAAAACTACCTTTCTGGCTAAAAAGTATAGCTTTATTTACAGTAGTTAGATCTGTATTCATGTCACTGACACACATAGGGCCATTTCCAGATCGTATAGACATGGATTCTTTCAATCTTTTCAAAAACCTAGATTTTTACATATTTAGTTCTGGTGGAGACTTGTTTTTCTCTGGTCATACAGGTCTACCCTTCTTGAGCGCTCTCATTTTTTGGGATAATTTCCGTTTGAGGGTATTTTGCATAATCTCTTCCGTATTTTTTGGAATAATAGTTTTACTTGGTCATTTACATTACTCCATAGACGTACTTTCTGCCTTCTTCATCACCTACGCTATATATCATATTGCTTTACAACTTTTCCCAGCTGATAAAAAGAGATTTTCTTCATAGTTATACACAGTTTTTACATAAAATATGTTGATTTTATAGTATAATTCTCCTATCTATGCAAATAGGACCTCCTAAACCGTTCCAAGAAAAGAGACCATGGGGAGAAGAACTATGGATTACTAGGGATGGACCATCAATGGTTAAGATTATCACCGTCTTTCCTGGAGAATCTTTAAGTCTGCAGTATCATCACAACCGTGACGAATATTGGAGGATTGTGTCTGGAAATGGTAGTGCAGAGATAAACGGAGAAAAAATTGAACTCAAAGGCGGAATGGATTGTTTTGTTCCCAGAGAAATACAACACCGTTTACATGGTGGAACAGAAAATTTAGTGTTATTGGAATTAGCTTTTGGAGAATTTGACGAAAAAGATATTGTTCGTCTAGAGGATAAGTACGGCCGTAAATAATAAGTAAAATAGTACATTTAAGTATGATGCAACCTTCTTTAATTTTAGCCCTAATAGCCCTCCTCTTTGTTGCTTTAGCTTTGGCTATCGCACGTTTTGCAACTATTAGCTACAAGAAGTTAAAACCCCAATACAAACTAGACCGTCATCACGCAAACCCTATCCTTTCCCCTCAACTCGTACGTGAATGGGAACATGGTGGAACTTTCAACCCAGCTGCTATAAAAGATGATCGAGGTATCGTTCATCTTCTCTATCGAGCCATAGGTGCTGATGGTATATCACGTGTAGGTCACTCCTCAAGTGAAAACGGTAAAGATTTCAATGTCAGATCTTCATACCCTGTTTTTGAACCTCTTCCTGGATACGGAATGCCCGACGCCGAAAAAGTCACTGGACCAAAAAAATACTGCCCTGCTTTTTATACTTCTGGTGGTGGTTGGGGTGGTTCAGAAGATCCTCGTGCTGTCACCATAGACGGTCGTGTATACATGACTTATGTAGCTTTTGAAGGTTGGAGTTCAGTTAGAATAGGTCTAACCTCAATCTTATTGGAAGATCTCAAAAAAGGTAAGTGGAATTGGAGAAGACCATGTCTTATCTCTCCACCAAGACAGGTCAATAAAAACTGGCTTATTTTCCCTGAAAAAATCCATGGTAAGTTTGCAATACTACACGGTATCACTCCAAATATTTTAGTTGATTACGTAGACAGTCTAGATGCTCTCGGTGATACAAAATTCATCAAGAGTAGTGCTCCTCGAGGAGGTAGAAAAGGTTTTTGGGACAACTGGGTACGTGGCGCTGGTCCTCCACCTATCAAGACCGAGCTTGGTTGGTTACTCCTCTATCACGCCATGGACCGAGCTGACCCAAACAAATATAAAGTTGGTGCGATGATCTTAGATCTGAATGATCCGACAAAAGTACTGTATCGTTCACCTCATTCAATCCTTGAACCAGATGCTCACTATGAGAATGACGGCAAACCAGGAGTTGTATACGCATCAGGAGCAGTAGTTATAGGAGAAAATTTGATGATTTATTACGGTGGTGGCGATAAACATGTTTGTATTGCAGAGACACCGATGAAGAAATTATTAGAATGGTTGGTGAGTTATGGAAGAGTTAGTTAAGTCTTGGTTATTGATTATTTAAAAAAATGTTTACATTAACAAGGTCAGAACATAATCCTATCTTGTCACCAATAAAGGAACACCCATGGGAAGCTGCCGCCGCTTTCAACGGTTCTCCTATTGTAAAGGGTAAAAATACTATCTTGGTTTACAGAGCCATGTCTGAACCAGACTTGCTCCGCCAACCTCATGTACAAACTTCTGTTATTGGAAGAGGTATTTCCAAAGATGGACACCATTTTGAAGATCGCAAAATTCTCGTCTCACCAGATCGTGAATTTGATTTCTACGGTTGTGAAGATCCTCGCGTCACAAAACTTGGTGATACATACTACATATTCTATACCGCTTTAGGAGGTTACCCATTTTCAGCTGAAACTATCAAGGTTGCAGTTGCTCTTTCAAAAGATCTGGATACCATAACCGAAAAACATTTGGTCACACCATTCAATGCCAAAGCCATGGCATTATTCCCAGAAAAGATAAACGGCAAAATCGCAGCACTCCTAACCGTAAACACTGATCGTAAACCTTCCTTCATTTGCTACGCAGAATTTGATAAACCAGAAGATATGTGGTCACCAGAATACTGGAACGCTTGGTATGAAAATCTTGAGGCTCATAAACTCCACGTCTCCAGACTTCCAGATGACCATATAGAGCTAGGTGCCGCTCCTATAAAGACAGACAAAGGCTGGTTGGTTTTGTATTCACATATTCAGAGATACGGAAGATCCGATCAAGTCTTTGGTATTGAAGTCCTCCTTCTAGACAAAGACAATCCTCGTCATATTATCGGTAGGACAAAGGGCCCTTTCATGGCACCAGAGACATATTATGAAGAAGTTGGGCAAGTAGGACATGTCATATTCCCTTCTGGTTCACTTATCCGTGACAATCATTTTGAAATCTACTACGGTGGCGCCGATACACATTGTGCCATGGCAAAAATCCCTTTGGACAATCTCCTAAAGAGTATTACCGACAAAGACCGTGGTTCCAACATAACTCGTTTTCCAGGTAACCCTATCCTATCTCCACGACCAGAAATGCTTTGGGAAGCTAGAGGTACTCTCAACCCAGCGGCTATTGAATTAGACAATAAGACTCATATTCTTTATAGAGCTGTTTCAGCCAACAATATTTCTACAATTGGTTATGCTTGTTCATCCGATGGTTTTTCAATAGACGAAAGATCAGATAAACCCATATATTTCCCACGAGCCGGATTTGAAACATTGGGTTGTGAAGACCCTAGAATTGTAGAGATAGATAAACGCCTTTACATGACATATACCGGTTATGACGGCGTTACACCTAGAGTAGCTATCAGTTCAATATCTACTAATGATTTCCTGAAAAAGCGTTGGGCGGGATGGTCCAATCCAGAAGTTATCTCTCCACCTTCTATAGCCAACAAAGATTCCACTATTTTGCCAGAAAAAGTTAAAGGAGGTTACATGATATTTCATAGAGTCAACGAAAGTATATGCGCTGACTTCGTCTCTTCTTTAGATTTTACAAAAGAAAAAATAACCCAATGTATTGAGATTATTTCTCCACGTCGTGGCATGTGGGACGGTGGCAAAGTCGGTATTTCTACACCACCCATCAAAACAAAAGCTGGTTGGCTTCTCCTATACCATGGCGTATCTTGGAGTACGACATATCGCGTTGGTGCAGTCTTGCTGGATTTAGAAGACCCTACCATTGTCAAAGCCCGAACAGCTATTCCATTATTTGAGCCTGAAGCTGAATATGAACACAAAGGAATAGTCGCAAACGTAGTCTTCCCTTGCGGACTAACAGTCCGAGGAACAAATGCTTATATATATTACGGTGCAGCCGATTTGGTCACCGGTGTTGCCACAGTAAAAGTATCCGCTCTCTTACGAATGCTTGAAATCTAAAATATGTCAGACTTTTCCAAAAAACTAGTGATATTTGACCTTGATGGTACTTTAACAAAAAGTAAATCTCCTATTGAACCAGTTATGGCCGATCTTATAAGCAAACTTTTAGTCACGACAAAAGTTGCAATAATTTCCGGTGGTGGTTACCCTCAATTTCAAACACAGTTTATAAGCAAAATACCTAGTGCTTCAGAAAATTACGGTAATCTTTTGCTCTTACCGACTTCTGGTACAAAACTTTATGTCTGGAAAGGAGATTGGCAAGAACAATATGCGGAAAATTTAGAACAAAAAGAAAAAGCTAAGATTATGACTGCTTTGAACTTGATCTTAAATAGTTCTGCTTACGAAAAACCTGCCGTTGTCTACGGCGATCTCATAGAAGATCGTGGTTCACAAATCACTTTTTCTGCTCTTGGACAAAAAGCTCCCGTAGAACTGAAATATGCTTGGGATCCAACCAGAAAGAAGCGTGAATATATCGCTTCACTTTTGATGCCAAAGATTCCAGAATTTGATATTAGAGTCGGTGGTGCTACATCAGTAGATATAACTAGAAAAGGAGTGAATAAGGCTTACGGTATCCGCAAACTAGAGCAATATCTGAAACTATCCGTTGATGATATTTTATTTGTTGGTGATGCCCTATTCTATGGTGGTAACGATTATCCTGCCAAGACAACTGGTGTAGATTGTATTTCAGTAAAAGGTCCAGAAGAAACGGAGGCTTTGATAAGAAGTTGGATATGAAGAGAATTTCTAATTTTTAATTACTAATTTCTTGCGTTGTCATTCCCGCGAAGGCGGGAATCCATGGTTACCGCAAAATATGGACTATTGATTCGTAATAATCCTGGATTCCCGCCTTCGCGGGAATGACACAACAAAAATAATCAATAACCAAAATGCCACGATGGGCGGTTGGTTATTCCGGCTAGTGAGGATCGTGTGAATGTGTATTACATTCACAACGTCCGACGAATCAGTAGATTCGCCTACTGGGCCGACGACGGAACAAACTGGTTAGTTTATTGGTGTTTGTTTATTGGAGCTTTCTTAGAAATTAAAAATTAGTAATTAGAAATTCTCATTGCCTTAACCTGTCCTATGAGATACGCCGTATCCGCTTTTCTATTATCCGACGAAAGTACGATAACTGCTACAGGTTGATCTCCAATTTTAATAATGGTTAGCATCGTATCTTTAGCTTCATCTGTATGACCTGTTTTGCCACCAAGAAAGTTGGGATCTCTTACAAAAGGATGAATATTGAATAGACTATGATATCCATGGTCAGTTGTCGTGGCCAATATATAATCGGTTGTCTTGGTTATAGCGAGAATATCTGGACGCAACTTGTATAGATATCTTGCTAATGCAAAGAAATCGCTAGCTGATGACACATTATGCGGATCTATACCAGAAGGATCAGCGAAATAAGTTACAGGCATTCCAACTTCCCAAGCATAACTTGGCATGATGTCCAAAAATTTCTTTCTATCTGTAGAGGATGCTAGAGCTTCTGCAGCAACATTTGAAGAATTGAGCAATAATACATGGAGTAATTCCGAAACAGTGAATTTCTCTTCAGCTTTCAAATTGACTGAATCAGATAGTCCGAGCATACTTTCGGTAATAGTGATCTCTGTGGTTGAGGACATCGTATCCAAAGATTCTATAGATGTAATCAACTTTGACATGGAAGCTACTGGTAACACTAATTTGGAATTCTTCTCCATGTAAACCTTCCCAGTTTCAACATTTCCGACCAAATAAGCTCTAGCAGAAACTGGTGGTTTGACCGGAACAACCGCTTTCTTTTGTTTATCAATCTGTTCCTGAGAATAGAAAGAACTATCGGGGACAGCATCTATTTGCACTGGAATAGTATCTAAAACTTTTGATGTTTTATCTTGAAACAAAGAATCGGAAAATTTAACGAATAGAGCAAAAACTATAAGAATAAAACAAGATAACCAGAGAATTATAAATTTTCGATTAACTGTCATTACTCTATATAATAGTCTAATTTTTTCAACGTGTCACTGATATAGATGTGGTCAACTCACCTGTTGAACTAGCAGTAATGCGATTGTTTATATCCTTATAAATAACATATCCGGTATCATAATCTGTTGCGTCAGAAAAATGAGCGTTGGTCATTGAAGGATCAACTGGTAAAGAAGATAAATAGTCTGGCACCAAGCAAGAAGCTATGTCACCTTCATCTTCTGGTGAAGAAGAAGCTGTTTTGACTACCCTAGCAGTACTTGGTAAGACCCTTGTAACACCACCACAGACAAACATTCCACGATGTTCAGCCATATTTTGATGAATAGCATTCAATAAAGCATTTACATTACTAACTCTCTGAGAATCACGAGCCAACTTGAATTGTCTTGAAGGATTGACTGCTACCAAAACAACCGCCGCTAAGATAGCAATGATACCTATAACCACTAGAACTTCTATCAAAGTAAAACCTTTCTTTGGAACTTTGACCTTAGTTTTTTTGACCTTCTTGATCGTGCAACATATAAAATCTTTTTTTGCTTTCATAAAATTATTAAATGAATTATACTTATAATAACAAAGGATATCAGAGCTGGTTAAAATCCTGATTAAGAAAGATTAAAGAAATAATGAAGAAATTTTGCTTCACCTTTATTGGACATACCCTTAAATAAATATTAAATACATCATGAAAAAACTATACTTATCACTATCACTAATAATCGTCTTTGCATTTTATTCATTTTGGACCACTTCAAAAGTGAAAGAGGTTGCTTCTTCACCTACACCAGTAACATCAGAATTGAACGTGACCCCTACAAAACCAAAAATCTCAGCAAGTGCTTCAATTAAATACAAAAATGGTACATATACTGGACCAGTAGTAGATGTTTTCTATGGCAACGTAGAGGTACAAGCAACTATTGCTAATAGCAAATTGACTGACATCAAATTCTTACAATATCCCAATGATCAGGAGACTTCCCAAGAAAAAAGTGCCCACGCTATGCCGATTTTGAAGAGTGAAGCCATCAAAGTTCAGAGTGCAACCGTGGATATGGTCTCTGGAGCAACACAGACTAGTACTGGATTCATCAAATCTCTAACTCAAGCATTGGTTCAAGCCAAGATCTAATATGAAACAGACCCGTATTATTATGGGTATGCCTATCACAATAGAAGTAGTCTCACCAAAGACTAACGATTCTACTGTTTTTCCTCACGAATCTCTTGCTATCAACAAAGCTTTTGATTATTTCGTTTATGTTGATGAAAAATTTAGTACTTACAAAAAAGATAGTGAGATTATGAAGATAAATCGCGGTGAAATTTCAATTGAAAATTCAAGTAGAGATATGCGAGAGATCTTCCTTTTATCAGAACAAACAAAAAAAGAAACTGATGGTTATTTTGATATTGTAAATCGCAAAGGGATATACGACCCATCAGGCATAGTGAAAGGTTGGGCAATATATAACGCTTTAAAAATTATAGAAGAAAATGGTTTCAAAGATTACTATGTGGAAGCTGGCGGTGATATACAAGTCGGTGGCAACAATTCAAAAGGAGAGCTTTGGAAAGTCGGTATAGAAAACCCTTTCAAACAAGGTGAAATTATAAAAGTTGTTTATTTGCAAAATCAAGGAATCGCCACATCTGGTACTTATATTCGTGGTCAACATATTTACAATCCAAAAAACAAGGGTAAAGAAATTACTGACATCGTCAGTCTTTCTGTCATAGGACCGAATGTTTACGAAGCCGATCGCTTTGCTACAGCCGTTTTTGCTATGGGTAAAGCAGGTATTAACTTTATAGAGAAGCAGAAAGGTCTAGAAGGTTATATAATTGATAATGCAGGTATGGCGACCATGACTAGTGGTTTTGAAAGTTTCGCAATCCACCAACCAGCGGACAATCTCGTAAGAAAAGATGCTTAAATCCATAGATAACTTATTAAATAAAATAACGATGTACAGATTGGTACTGTACTGTCTCACTGCTTGGCTTCTTATCGCTTCCCTTTTGAGTGCATTTGGAAAGTTACCATTCACTCCGCAAGCTCTTCTTTACTCAACAGCAATATTGTTGATAGTTTCTTGGGTGACAAATAAAATCTTCACTCAAATATTCAATACTCCGGCCAATTCTGAATCAGTTTATATAACGGCACTTATTCTAGCTTTTCTGATCAGTCCTCCAACTACTGGACATTATCTTTCAGTAGTTCCATTCCTCATCTGGGCTGGTATCTGGGGTTCAGCGGGTAAATTTATTTTAGCTTTTGGTAAAAAACATATTTTCAATCCAGCAGGTTTCGCCGTAGCTTTGACAGCTCTTACTATTCATGAGTCCGCAACTTGGTGGATTGGTACAATCTGGATGTTACCATTCATTTTGATTGGTGGATTATTCATCACTCGCAAAATCAGAAGGTTTGATCTGGTAATAAGTTTCGTAGTAGTTGCATTTATCTCTATTACTATATCTACTTTTGGACATACAAGTCCTCTTGTACTACTTCGTCAAATATTCGTGGATTCCCCCATCATTTTCTTTGCTTTGGTAATGCTCACTGAACCTCTGACCACTCCTCCAACAAAGTCTGGTCGTGTCATTTATGGTGCCATAACGGGTGTCTTATTCATTCCTACTATACACATTGGTTGGCTCTATTCCACTCCAGAATTGGCTCTATGCGTAGGAAATATCTTCTCTTGGCTCATGAGTCCAAAATTAAAATATATCCTAACCTTCAAAGGTAGCACCAAAATAGCCAAAGATACTGGAGAATTCGCTTTCGTTCCTGATAGACGTATATCATTCAAACCCGGACAGTACATGGAATGGACTTTGGATCATAATAAGACGGATAGTCGTGGTAATAGACGTTACTTGACCATCGCTTCTTCTCCAACAGAAAAAGAGATTCTTCTCGGCATAAAATTTGACGCCAAAAAATCTAGTAGTTTCAAAAAAGCTTTAGCAGAATTGGAAGAAGGTAAGACTATATTAGCGGGACAACTTTCTGGAGAATTCACTTTACCAAAAAACAAAAATACCAAGCTTTGCTTCTTGGCTGGTGGTATCGGTATCACACCTTTCCGAAGTATGATTTCTTATATGATAGATAGAGATGAGAGACGTGATGTTACCTTGGTTTATTGTTGTAAAAGATTTGAGGAGATAGCCTACACCAACCTTGTTCATCGTGCACATGTTCAGATGGATCTAAAAACTGTCTGTACCCTATCGGATCTGGAACATTTACCAGAAGATTGGGCTGGCTACAAAGGTTTCGTGGATGTAAAAATGATTTTGAATGAAGTGCCCGACTATATGGAACGTCTCTTCTTTGTGTCCGGCCCACACGCCTTCGTGACTGCCTGTGAAAAAGTTCTTTTTGAAATAGGTGTACCCAAGAAAAACGTTAAGGTTGATTATTTTCCAGGGTTTTAGGTGAGGAAAAAGGGCTTGATTTTTGACTAGCCTAGTGCTAGCCTTTTTAATAAACAGCTCTATATATTATGAAAGATGAAATGCTAGTAAATTGTCTAGGTCTTAAGCCAGACGTTCTTAGGACGTTACTGTCCCCAGAAGCCTCAGGAGCGGATCTTGAGATTCACTTCGGTGGTGAAAGTGGAAGAATTGTTGGTTTTATTAAAGATTGGAAGAAAGACGTAACTGTATTGGCAACACCTCCAGTCTTCAAAACCGGCGAAGAAGCCGTCAATTATCTAAGGGCTCTACGAGACCTAATAAGACAGAATCCTAAAACTATCAAGTTCGATGATTGATCACGATTTAAAAAAACAAACCCTCACGTACACTTTGTACGCGAGGGTCTTTTGTTACCATTACACCGGCGGTTTCGCCCAGTCTGGTAAGTAAGGAACGTCGGGGCAATCCGAAGTTTTTTTAACTTTATCCTTCTCAAGTTCTTTTAAAGCTTGCTTGAAGATCTCTCCTTTATCAAAGATCAGACCGAAATCGTGCGTAGCTGTATCCCAAATCCGATTAAACATTCCTTCACAATGCTCAATCCAATTTCCAGCACGGATCACACTGTACCGATCTACGCTAGGTTTTACACGACACGATTCAAAGCTTGCTTGCGCATCCAAGACCCTATAAGCAGCCCGAACCAATCTCTCAGTGACTTGTGGCTCAGTAATGATATCCCAATGAGGATTACCAACACCGAGACAATTTAAGGAATCCACTGACTCCCCTAACCATGTGAAGACTTCTTCACATTCTGATACATCCCGCCGTGCAGTACTGCTCTTTTTATCAAGATACCATTGTCCATAAACACCGATAAAAAGAAACAAAATCGGAAAACCCTGTATCTCATTAACCCACGCCGGACAAACGATGTTACATACTGAAATGTACACCGTAGCCGCAACAGACGAGGCACAGAACAATAACATTAAACTTAGAATACGTTTAACCTTCTTGTCGTTAGACTCAATCAAGGCAAAAGCATCCTCCCTTTCTTTCTTTATTGTTAATAAGCTCTGACCATTGATCATTGCCTTCTCCCAACTTAGACGGAGACTTTCAGATACGACACGTAGTAGACGATCGATCTCTTCATTATTCATTTTCATTGTACTTATCTTTCGTGCCATTTTTCAGACCATGGGGTTGTAGCCCATTTTTATAGGCTTGTAACCTACAAAAATACTTCATGCAATCTAGAACAGTTGGCAACTATTCTATGTGGATTATAACATATATAATATAGAAGTCAAATGCGGAGAGAGTGGGATTCGAACCCACGGTTCCTGTAAGGGAACGGCGGTTTAGTAAACCGCTGCCTTAAACCACTCAGCCATCTCTCCATGGTTACCAAAACATCTTAGCATAAAGAGGGTATATTTTTCACTAGTTATGACAATCTCATCTTCTACGTAATCAAGCTTTTGAACTACTAAGGATTCCTTAGTAGTTGCAATATTCCTTTCTACCACCCCACCGCTCTCTTTTTGAATTATTCGGAATTTCCGAATAATTCAATCTCTCATCAGTTAGCTCGTTGCGGAGAGGGGGAGATTCGAACTCCCGAGGCTCTTGCGAGCCTGCCACTTTTCGAAAGTGGTGCATTCGACCACTCTGCCACCTCTCCATGGTAACGAATTTACGATAACACAGAACCAGCTCTCTTCCCAATATCTTCTATTATATCCCTATAGATCGGATGCAGATCTAAATTGAGAGCTTCCGGTAGACTGACCCATTTCATTTGTTCCCCTTCCCTTAAATAAAGTTTCTCTTTGCTATACTCATGAAAATAAACTGAGATATCCCCTCTTTCTCCCACATCATCCAAAATATATGGATACTCTTTGAAGAATTTGGGAGTAGTCAATTTCAAACCTAATTCCTCCATAATTTCCCTTTTCAAAGTAGCTTTTGGTGTCTCTTTTTTCTCTATACCTCCACCAAAAAGTCCCCAACGACAAGGAAATCTCTTGGCAGTCTTGGCACGTTTTTGTAATAGTATTTTACCTTTACTATAAAGTATGAGAACAGACACATTCCTCGTAGTCATCGTATCATCATAGCACTTTTGCCAAAATCATGAAAAAATAGTAGTATCTAGTCCATGGCCCTATCGTCTAACGGTTAGGACATCGCCTTTTCAAGGCGGTAATCGGGGTTCGATTCCCCGTAGGGCTACAAAAATTTACGAAGTAAAATTTTGTAGTGAAAAAGAGCAATGGGTATTGCTCTTTTTCAGAATCGAAAGACGGAGCTCGCGAAGGCGAGCGAGTCGGGGTCGCGCGATTTTTCAGCAGAAAAATACGCGTGACCGGTTCCCCTATAGTTGACACCTACACAAACTACGTGCTATGATAATAAAAGCAGTAGGTTCAAACAATCAACGAAAGACATGACTTGTGAAGAAAAATTTAAACATACTAGGTATAGTAGCGGGTGTATCTGCATACCTCTACATGATCATTGCAACAGCAAAAGGGACTGGCGAAGGTTTGTCATTAACAACTTTTGGACTCTGGTCCATGTTAGCTTGGATAACATGCTTTACGATGTTAAAACAAAAAGCGAATCCAGCGATTCCCATGGTCTACGGCACGGGTGCTTCAATTACGACAATCATTCTTCTCTTCAAAGGAAGATGTGCGTGGTCAGGGTTGGATAGCCTCATCGCCATCATGGTGATGTTATGCGTAATTCTTTGGCTCACAAATGGACCGAAACTGGCATTGATATTATCAATAACAGCATCGTCTATTGCCTTCATACCATTTATGGTAATGACTTGGAAATCACCAGAAAGTAGCCCCATCATTCCTAATTCAGGATTTCTTCTTTCCAACACTCTTGCATTTGTCTCCGCAAAAGCTTGGACACTTGAAGATAGACTATACTCTGGAGTAAATATTATCGGTTGTTCACTTCTAGTCATTCCGTGGCTACTAAAGTGAAATTGTATTCACAGACAGGTTTAGATGAAAATCTAGACCTGTTTTTTTATATTAAAAACCCTCCCCCACATGCTATAATTCACCTATCCGCATATTGAAAACTGATGGATAATGAAGAACCAAAATCAATAGATAAAGCCAAGATCTTCTACACAATACTAGTTGTTGTATTCGGTTGGGGTTCTTTGTGGGTGGGCTTGCAAGGTTTCAAAGCAAGCAATATGCCCGCTAGTGTCAGTGTCGCCATACAAAATATTACATCATCAAATCAGCAACCTATTTCCGTATCTTCCGAAATCCCAGATACTTCCAAACAATCAGAGTCAACTCCTATAACAACGAAAACTCCATCAACTTCTTCCCTTACAATAATGATCGGTGGCGACATCATGATGGACCGTGGTGTACGTAGGCTTGGTCAACAATACGGCTACGATTCCCTCTTTGCTTCTACTACTGTACAACTTTTCAAACAAGCTGATATTGTCGTAGCAAATCTAGAAGGACCTATCACTTCCAATCCATCAAAAACTCTTTTACCAAATGGAAAAATTTCCAAGGAACTTACTTTTACATTTGAACCAAAAGTCACTGAGACACTAACAAAAACAGGAATAACTCTACTCAGCTTAGCCAACAATCATACCGACAACTTCGGGCTTTCTGGACTAGAAGAAACAAAAAAATGGCTATCAAAATCCGGACTCCAATGGTTTGGCGATTCTCGTAATGCAAGCTCCACAGAAGCAGTTATAACTAAAAATGATATTACTGTTGCTTTCGTCGGTTACCACGCTTTTCAACCGGGTTTTGATAGGATACTAGATGATGTAAAAAGATTATCCGACCATGGTTACTTTGTCATCGTAATGCCACACTGGGGTACAGAATATTCAACCAGTTCTTCTCCTATGATGAGGTCGCAAGCCAGATCGTTGGTATCGGTCGGCGCAAGTGCAATAATCGGCGGTCACCCTCATGTAACTTTGGAACACTCTTTTATGGGTGACGTCCCTGTTTTCTATTCAATAGGCAACCTCCTTTTTGATCAATATTTTTCTCCAGAAGTTATGAAAGGTAATATTGTAGAATTACGCCTTACAAAAAAATTAGGAAAGTTTACTATTGAACAAATCAAGATTTACGAAACTTCCACCGCCTCACGTCGCAACGTAACCGTGAACTCGGGACCGATGGATTTTTAGGCAAAGTTTTGGTAGAGTTGAGCGGTAACAAAAATGCGCGGTTAGCTCAGTTGGTAGAGCATCCCCTTGACGTGGGGAGGGTCACAGGTTCGAATCCTGTATCGCGCACAAATAAGAAAATCGCATCGAGCGATTTTTTTATTTGTGCGCGATAACAAGTGCCCTACGGCACTTGTGGCAGGATTCGAAAAGTCTGAACATATTTTCGAGGACGAGCTTGTCGAGTCTGAGAAAATGTGAAGGCTATACCGTTCCCGTAGGGAAAGAATCCTGTATCGCGCACAAAATATTTTTATAGTCAATATTGACGAAGTTTTTGTGACTGATAAAATTGAATCATGTCAGCAATCAACTGGACTAAAATATACAAAAAATACAAGGGACTTTGGGTCGCTTTACTTGACGATGAAATAACTGTCGTCGGTCACGGCAAAACTTTGAAAGAAGCGAGTGATATGGCTCAAAAAAAGGGGTATGACCATCCCATCTTTACACGAATGCCACCTAGCCTATCAGCTTATGCTGGAGGCGCGTTATGAAGTTTAAGTATAAGGAATACGGAAACGCTTTGAGACCAGTCGTCCCTGTAACGTTAGAGCACTCTGGTAAGTGTGTCAGATACGAAGTGTTAATTGATTCTGGTTCTGATCATTGTTTCTTTGATACAGAGATTGGTGAAAAAATAGGTATTCGCACAGACAATAGTAAAACAAAAGAAGTTTTTGGTGTTGGTGGTAAAATTTCTCTATATTATGATCATGAGGTAACTTTGAAAATTGGTAACAAATCGTTTGAAACAGATGTCGGATTCATGCCAAATCTAGGTGGCAATATTGTTTCGTATGGTATTGTTGGACAAAAAGGATTTTTTGATAAATTCATCATCAAATTTGACTACGCCAAGGGAGAAGTTGAGATAAAAGAGAAAAAATAATTCCATTCCCACACCGTTCCCGTAAAGAAAGAATCCTGCTATAGTAATGTTCATTATGATCACCCTAGGTATAGAAACCAGTTGCGATGAGACAGCTTTGGCACTCATAGAAACACGCGCAAATGACGGCATATTTGAATGTCGCGTCATTTCTTCATTGGTACACTCACAGGCCGAATTACACCGTCCTTTTGGCGGGGTCTTTCCTTCCCTAGCAAAACGTGAACATGGTAAAAACTTGTTACCATTACTCAAAAAAATACTGGATGAATCCACGTCAGCAATTTACGATTCAAAAAATGAATTATTGAGCGATGAACAATTCTCTTTGAGAATGAATCAATTCCAATCAGATTTTTCTGCAAGAAATTCAGATCTGATGACAACATTTGCGAAGGTTGAATTCTTGAAAACAATTCCTCACATAGACCGTATAGCAGTTACCGAAGGACCCGGTCTTGAACCAGCATTATGGGTTGGTATCATTTTTGGGCAAATACTCTCTAGACTTTGGTCTATACCGATCGTCCCCGTAAACCACATGGAAGGTCATGTCGTAGGTTCATTATTAGAATCAGACAAACATCATGGTGAATGGCAGAAACTCAAACCTCTAGCATTCCCTGCGATAGCTTTACTCATAAGTGGTGGACACACTGAACTTGTAGAGATCAAAACCGACAAAAACTCACTTGGTTACAACATTCTTGGTCAAACCAAAGATGATGCAGTCGGCGAAGCTTTTGACAAAGTTGCAAGACTTTTGGGACTTCCATATCCTGGCGGTCCTCATGTAAGCAAGTTGGCCGGCGAAGCAGAAGAAGAAAAGATCGTCTCAATTGTAAAATTACCTAGACCAATGCTTCACAGTGGTGATCTGAATTTTTCATTCTCAGGATTGAAAACTGCCGTCATGTACGCTGTTAGAAATTATGAAAAAGAAAATGGCAAATTAGATGATAATTTCAAAAAAGGATTGGCTAAGGAATTTGAAGAATCAGTCAAAATAACTTTGGATACAAAACTTCGTTCTGCTATAGAAAACACCGGAGCAAAGACTATTATTGTCGGAGGTGGTGTAAGTGCAAACAAGACTTTACGTAAAGCATTTGAGAATACAGCCAAAGAATTTGATATTCCACTATATCTACCTTCAAATCATATTTCTGGAGACAATGCTCTTATGATTGCTTTGGCGGGGTCATTGGACGAAAAAGAGTATACAGCTAGTCTCCGCGCTCAGGGTACGAAAAGTTTATAACAAAAATCCCCATTGCGGGGAGTTTTTGTTTACAGTATGTTTAGATAATTAACGGAACAAGAAGAGGACGAAGTTCCAGAAACGTTTCAAGATAGAAGCGTCTCCAACACTGGCAGTATTAGAATTTTTATTTTCATCAACACTACCGACTTCAATAGTTTCGCTATCATCTTTCTTAAGATTATCCTCACCGTCAGTTGAGACAGGAGTTGCCTTTATCTCAATAGTAGGACCAGTTGAATTTACAGATCTATTACCCATTCTATAAGAATTGATTATAGCTAATTCAGAAGGATTGAGTGTAAGAGGTTGGTTGCAAGCGATCTGATTGATCTTCTTTACAGTTGTCATAAAGACATTACCATTACCTTCTTTAACACCCCAAGGACCCATAGTTTCAGCAGAATATTTATTCTGGAAAGATTTGACGGCTGTTTCGGTCTTTGTATCAAAGATACCGTTTACATCAACGTCAAGCTTTTCAGTATTCTTGAGAAAATTCTGAAGTTTTGTAACTTGAGCAGAATCATTGTTTGCACCAAGTTTCATGTAACTGGTAATAAGTGTGCAATAAGGATTGAAGGAACGACCTCCACCTGAAGAACTTCTTCCACTAGATGAGCCGGAAGAACCAGATGAGCCTGTAGAACCACCAGTGGAACCTCCACCTGTAGAACCAGCTGGAGCAGCTGTTGAGCCTGAACCACCTGTTGGTGGATTAGCAGTAGAAGCTGAACCTCCTGTAGAAGGATCAGCAGTAGAAGATGAAGATCCTGTACTAGGATCAGCTGTTGAGAATGAACCTCCAACAGAAGGGTCAGCCGCAAAAGTCACCATCGGAATGAAGGCGAGAGAAGCAACTGTTACATAGGTTATAATGTTTTTATTCATATAATATAAGGTTTTTTCTGTTAATACTAAACATACTGAAATTACAGTATTAATCAGTATACTATACTATATAGCCAACTTTGTCAAGGGTTGAACTCTGATGAGGTCAAATATCGGGGATTACGAGGTCCGACCTAGTCAAGCTGTTTTTATGTAAAAAAATCCCCCAGGACCTGAGGTCTTGAGGGGATTTCTGCATGAATGTACTATTTTCTGTGCCTTACTGGGCCACAGCGCGGAAAAACTTACGGTTTCCGGTAAAGGTCATTGGGATGTTTCCATTCCCATAGACTGAGCCAGCCGACTGCCACGACGACCCGTTAAGATCGGTGGTAGTCATGATGGAATAATAACGATTTTCGCCACCAGTTACAGAGATGACTCCGGACTGACGATTGATACTAACCAACGGCCTAACGTTGCTGTAACCAAGAATGCTCACTGGAGCAAACGCAGTGGAGCCAGCATCACCAATGATTTGGGCTGAATAGGTGATGGTAAAGTTACCCTTACCAGCTACCCAATTCTCTACTTGATCAAGGCCGGCTTGATTCGCACCTCCATTGAATAGCTTCATTGAAGTAATCAAGATAATTCGAGCGACTTTTTGATCGCTACGACCACTTGTAATCACTGTACCGTCAGACCGGATACCAATAGCTAATGAGCTGTAATCTGCCGGAATGAACAATATTTGGTCTCCCAAGATATTGCCACCATCAGACGACTCACAGCTTACACTGAGCATTGACATAGAGATCGTATTATCTCCACTGACTGATTCCGCTTGAACCAGCTGGGACACTATTTGCCCCTTTTCATTCTGGAACGGCGACGCTGGATTTAACTTGCCACCCCACATCGCGCTGGACGTAGAATAGATTAAGTTTGACCAGCTAACCTTACCATAACAAACTGTATAATCTGTCGGGTCAGTGATTACCGTTGGTGACAATTTCACCGACCGGTTACGTGCGTCCGCCACCAACTTGGTAGCAAACGAAGACCATGATACCGATGACATCGTAGGTCCCAAAACTGGGGTTACGGTCACATTCCCAATCGTGCCACCCAACGAAGAGATGGGTGTCTTAACCAAACTATTGAAACGTGGAGGCGCACCAATTGATTTAACGTTAGGCGCCGTACTTACAGAATCACCAACCGTAGGATTTCCCACAGAAGGCTGAGTCTCTGCCATCAGATTTACTGATAACAGACCAATAACCGACAACGCTAGCATTACTTTTTTCATTTTTTGTCTTTCTTTTTTGTTGAAATACCGCTAAACAGACGTATTCTTCCAAGAACACAGTCTTTTTGCGGTTCTATTTCAAAGTTTGAATCTTCCCTATTACTATCAAATAACTGGACATTTGTCAAGAGGGGTGTTATAATGGTGTCAAATCTTATTTTCGCGAAATTGTGTGCCGCGAAAATAAGATGGGGAGAAGCTGTGTGGCTTCTCCCTTTTTTATACCCATTTTTCCTTGGTCATTCCTTTCAATTCCTTTATAATATACGCATGTCTTTTACAACTCTCGTTTATGCCCTTTTGGCAGGACTTCTCCCTTCACTAATTTGGATTTGGTTTTGGATTCGTGAAGATGCAAACCCTGAACCGCGTGGACTTCTAACAGCAACTTTTCTAGGTGGCACATTAGCAGTTATTGCCGCAATTTTTGCCGAACAATATATTGCAAATCTCCATCTCAATTCATCACTTCAATACACTCTTTGGGCTGGAATTGAAGAAATATTCAAATTCATTGCAGTAGCAGTAATAGCACTGAACGCTGATTACAATGACGAACCGATAGACGCCATGGTTTATTGCATAGTTGTAGCCTTAGGGTTCGCAGCTTTAGAAAACACTTTCTTTTTACTCCAACCATTGACCGGAGGAGAAATCGCTCAAAGTATAATCACTGGCAATATGAGATTTATGGGTGCAACTCTTGTACACATAGTCAGTTCAGCAGTAGTAGGATTTGGTTTGGGTTATGTTTTTTACAAAGGATATGTTGCAAAAGCAATCGCTATTATCGTCGGCTTATCCGCAGCTATAACATTGCATGCCGCTTTCAATTTGTCTATAATTAACGGTACTGCCACTGAAACTTTGAAGGCTTTCACATGGGTTTGGGGAGCAGTTGTTATTCTCATGATCTTGTTTGAAGAGATAAAAGTAGTCAAACCCAAATTATCTTGATATAATCAACAGGTAACTTTAGAACTTTTTTATAATAACCATGTCAAAAGATAAACCCTCATTCTTTGAAAGGCTCACCGGATCAGTTCGCTTACAAAAAGACGATAGCGAATCTTCCCTATCTGCAAAACTACGCAAAGACGACGATGAAGATACTTCATGGACAGACAAAGAGACTGAACAAGAGGGCGAATTGACTGTTGATGTATACCAAACTCCAGAGATGATCGTCATCAAGTCTATGATTGCTGGCGTTAGACCAGAAGATCTGGATATTTCTATAACTCGTGACCTTGTAACTATCCGTGGCAAACGTGAAGAAGAACAAATCGCCAGTGATGATGATTTTTTCACTAGAGAATTATATTGGGGTTCTTTCTCCAGAACGGTCACTCTACCCGTTGAGATTGATGTGGACGAAGCTGAAGCTATAGAAAAGCATGGCCTTTTGATTTTGAAATTACCTAAGTTAGATAAAAAGAGAAAATCCAAATTGAAAGTTAAGACGGCGTAAAAAAAGTCCCGAGGATTAACATCGGGACTATGAGAGTTACTGCGAGCAATATCAGGGTTCGAAGATTTTGCTAGTAACTCGTAAACTGGAACACAAAATAGCGTAACCTTGACCAATGACCGGAGTAGGATGGTTATTAATGGTAATAGTAACATTAACCGATCCTCTCCCTTTTGATTGAAAAAATACAAAAAATTCAAGTTGGTTTGGATTGTGAACCGCATTGAAAACCAAGAAGTAACCCATTCTCATGTAATATTTTTCAATAGCCATGCGCAACAAATCAACCTGAGGAGCTTCTTGTCCAATACTAAATTTAACCAAAAGCTCAGGATCTTCATTGCAACGATACACTGGGCCACATTCACCATTGAAGGTGCTGGCCAACAATTTTCCTAATTCTCCTTTTTCAAAGAGCTCAACTAATTCACTGAATGATGCCATAAAGCACCTCCTTTCTTTTAACTAGAAGGTTACTCCGATTGATGAGTATGTCAACCATCTTATGGTGAGCCTGTCGAACCAATATTAAATATCCAGATTTGCCAACTTTGCGTTTGATTGGATAAAGGACTTTCTAGCAGGAACATCATCACCCATGAGCATGTCAAAGACTTTGTCTGCATCTTGAGCATCATCAATCCTAACCTGCTTCATAATACGACGACCTGGGTCCATAGTGGTTTCCCAAAGTTCATCTGAGTTCATCTCTCCGAGACCCTTATAACGTTGTATGGAGACCTTTGCATTGGAACCAGTAACTGCTTTGGCGCCCTTTCCTTTTGGCGAGTCTGCAGAACCATCTTGTGGTGAGCTTGTCGAACCATCAGCGGGAGCTTCGGCAGCTTCTAGTAATTCTTCACGAGATTCGGCATCATTGTTTGCACGTATTCCCTCTTCCAAAGATTCTAGTTCAATAGCTTGCTCGCTCTTGAGTCCACGTTCTGCCATGAACTTACCTAGAGCTGGTTGATCTTGAATATAAAAATTCTCTTTTCCTATTTTGACTTTGAACAAAGGTGGTTGAGCAATGTAGACATAGCCATTGTCTATGAGTGGTCGGAAATATCTGTATAACAAAGTAAGAATGAGTGTGCGAATGTGAGCACCGTCCACATCGGCATCAGTTGCAAGGATGATCTTGTGATAACGCAAACGTGATATATCAAAAGTATCACCGATAGCAGTACCAAAAGCTAAGACTAGATTTTTGATCTGCTCCGAACCCAACATACGATCCAGACGAGCACGTTCAATATTTAAAATCTTTCCTCTTAACGGCAAAATAGCCTGAGTACGACGATCACGACCTTGCTTGGCTGTGCCTCCAGCGGAATCTCCCTCCACAATGAAGAGTTCGGATTCTGCAGGACTATTGGACTGACAATCTGCAAGTTTTCCAGGAAGAGTCATACCTTCTAGGGCACCTTTACGTAATACGGAATCCTTTGCGGCCTTGGCAGCTTTTCTGGCTTTCATAGCCAGGATAACTTTGTTCACAATGGAACGGGCGTCTTCTGGATTCTCTTCCAAGAAAGCGGAGAAAGCTTCTCCGAAAACCGTAGCAACTGCACTTTGAGCTTCCATACTTCCTAGCTTAGCTTTTGTCTGACCTTCAAATTGAATCTCTCGTAATTTGACCGAGACAACAGCTGTGAGACCTTCTAGAGCATCATCACCAGTGAAAGTTTCTTCGCCATTTTTTGAAAGATTGTTGTTCTTGGCATAAGTATTGAGAGTACGAGTAAGAGCCGTCTTGAAACCTGTGATGTGCGTACCACCTTCTGGAGTATGAATATTATTTGCAAATCCCAAAACACGAGAAGAAACATCATCAGCATATTGGAGTGCAACTTCTACAGACTCTACACCTTCAGCTTTTTTCTCAACATAAAAGATGTTTTTGTGACCAGGTTTGAGTAATTGGTTGTTGAATTTAATAAGAGAAATAAGACCTCCTTCAAAAAAGAATGTGTACGAAGGGGCTTCTACGCCGGTATCACGAATATAGAAAAGCTCTTCGTCTTGACCAAAAGTAGCAATCTGATCGCGAGCATCTATAACACTAATACGAAGACTCTTTACGAGGTATGCTTGCTGGCGCATATGAGTAACAATACGATTCCATTCAAATTTGATACCTTCTTTGAAAATCTCTGGATCTGGTTCAAAGGTTACGATAGTTCCATGAAGCTTTGTTGAACCAACTTTCTTGACCGCAGCTTTACGTTTGCCTTTGGAATACTCTTGCATGTAAATACCACCGTCCTTACCATCCTTGTGAACAAGGACTCTCATGTATGTAGAAAGAGCGTTGACGACTGATGCGCCTACACCGTGCAGACCTCCAGAGACTTTGTAATCATCTCCACCGAACTTACCTCCAGCATGCAAAACGGTCATAATAGTCTCCAAAGCAGAGACTTTGGTTTGTTTGTGCATGTCCACAGGAATACCGCGACCATTGTCTACAACTCGAACACGATCGCCTGGTAATAGGGCAACTTCAATATCATTGGCAAAACCGTTCATGGCTTCGTCTCGGGAGTTATCAAAAATCTCTGTAACGAGGTGATGGAGACCATCTGGTCCAGTTGTACCAATGTACATGCCGGGACGCTTGCGGACTGGTTCTAGGCCTTCTAGTACGGTAATAGATGAGGCATCATATTCATGTTTCTTTCCCTTGGTATTTTCGGCCATTTATCGTCTAAGTAATAGATTATTAAAACAAAAAAGCTTCAAGCTTTTACCCCCAAAGTATAGCAGAAAAATAAGCAATATGCACGTGTAAAATAGTGGAAAATACGTGATAAGCAAAGGACGATTTGATGCTGGAACCGGTCGCAATTTGCGACCGGTTAAAAACACTTAAACTACTCACAAGGTAGTCGCAATTTGCGACCACCTATTTTATACAATTAAACAATCTTAAAACCTATAGGATCTTTAGGTTTAACAGGTTCTTCAATTAGAAGTCTCAAAATATCTTGTATTTCAACTATATATCCGCCTTGTTTATATTGCTCCCTCTCTAATTCCTCAACTTTATGAGCAAATTCCTTATTTATAGCTAACATCTCGCGAATCTTAATAAAAGCACGAGCAATAAATATACTCACTTCAACAGCACGTCCACTATTAAGTACTGCCGAAAGCATCACGACACCATGTTCAGTAAAAGCATAGGGAAGTTGATATGAAAATTTAAGCTTTGTGAGGTGGTCGCAATTTGCGACCACCTCATTTCTTTCTAATTCTGTAAGCTGAAACATAAAATCTTCTGGAAATCTACTACTGTTTCTTTTAACTTGTTCATTTAGGCGTTTAGTGCTTACTTGATACAATTCCGCAAGATCAGCATCTAGCATAACTTTAACGCCACGAATAATTAAAATTCGTTGACCTATAACTTCTAAAGGAATAATTTCTGATTGTTTTGAAGATATCATTTATAGAGATTTAAATCTAATAAGACTATAGTTCTCTGACTCATTCAGGAAGGCGAGATTCGGGTTCACTCGCACATTGAGGGGTTGCTTCAGCTTTTATTTTTGACGCTATCTGGTCCTATCCAGATAAATACGCGTGAGCTGGCGACCAACCAACGCCACTTGCTCTACATATCCTCGGAAAAAACTAGCCTCGAGAGTTAGCGCTCTCCGGTTTATAGATATGGGGTGTTTCAGTTTATTTACACCCGCTTGTGGACAATACCTCTGTAATTTTAAGCCTCAATACTACCCTATTATGCCCCATCGCTTTTCGGGTATGCTTTATTCCTTGTCCAAGGAATTATTCAGCCACTTCCTGAACGAATCAGCGAACATAACGACGACTAGATGACGTCGCGACTATTTAGTTGTAGAAAAAGTCTTGTAATCCGAGAAAAACTTACCGTCTGTTGCTACAATTTTATCAAAAATATTTAATCGCACAAGTTCTCATGAATAGATT
This sequence comes from Candidatus Paceibacterota bacterium, assembly GCA_041666915.1. Classification (NCBI taxonomy): domain Bacteria; kingdom Bacillati; phylum Minisyncoccota; species Minisyncoccota bacterium. Next base: position 135,816 of record JBAYFZ010000001.1, on the reverse strand, counting down.
TTTGTGTCAGAATATTTTTCTAACTCTTAATTAATTCCTCCTTCTCCTTTCTCGTCAGTCTTTTCAACACCACCTCTCTAGCTCGAGCTTCTGCCAAAGTCGGATGTTCCTCACTCCAAACAAGTCTTACTGGTCTACGAATCTTGGTGTAATGAGCGCCAGATTTTGCGTGGTTATGCTGATGTAAACGTTTTTCTAGATCGTTGGTACTTCCAATATAAAAAGTTGAATCGGAACAGAGAAGAATGTAGGTGGTGGGCATAAAATTAATATTGTTACTTATTTTATCATTTTCTTCCAACAAAAAAGCCCCGTGATACTCCATACCTACGGGGCTTGATTAGGGATTTTTTGTTAGTTCCCAGAACTATTGACCGTGCTCTCTGGAAATAGCTGACGGTCCAAGCTAGCAAAACTACTGAGTTTTGGTGGGCGTTCCTCCTTGTGCTTTTTAGGCATCACAAGCGGCCTTGGTTGTTGATTGCTTTGAGGATGTTTTCCGTTGCCATTACCGTTTGTTGGGTGACTGACAGCGGCATTATGACTCTCAATAGCCTTCCTCATAGATTGAGACTTGTTACGAATCTCGTTACTGACTCGATCCCAGTCTTTCTTGAAGCACCAAGCTATTATCTTCCAAGTACCTTCAACAAATTCGATACCGGCGACGACTTCGTCTGAGATAAGAGCTTTTTGATTAACAAGTTCCATGGCGAACGATGGGTATCCATCAATATCTTCGATTTTACACGGACCGCAGACCTCATTGAAACTGCTGACCTGCTTATCTGCCAAGTCCCCAGCTTCGGTATTGGCAACAGCTATTACAATATAACCATCTGCCAAATCGCCCTTGTAGCTTCCGAAATAATCGACATACCCTTCAACCACCCGTATCTGTTTCAATAAAACAGATACATTATTCGTGTTTTTCATTTTAAATGTCCTCCATTTGTGCTTTTCTACTCTTACAAGAAATCTTCATATCTGACCAAAGGTACAGCTGAATATCTTGTTACTTGTGTATTATATCACATCTATATTGTAAATGTCAAATACCCTAAAAACAACCCCAAATGGGCCTAAAATAGACCATTTTCATCACATACCAAAATAGAGCTTACCTAACCTCCCAACCTTCCCCTTTCAAGCCAGAATAAATAACCTCCATAGTCTTATTTACTTCTTCATCGGTAAGAGTCCTCTCTTTAGATTGGAAAATCATACGGAAAGCGTAAGAGACTTTTCCTTCTTTTTTGAATGTATCAAACAAAGAATGACGTGCGAGCAGATCATTGGCACCAGCTTCTGCAATACCCTTTTCTATAACATTCCAAACTTTTTCACTTTCAACCGATTCTGGTACGAAGACCGCAACATCGCGAACGATGAATGGATATAACGAGAATTTCTTGTAACGATTTGTAGAAGCTGGGGTGAAATTCAAAGCTTCAAATAAAATAGGTGATTGGAAAGATTTGACGATAGATTCTAGATCAATTTCAAAAACACTGTAGTTACCAGTTTTACCATTCACCGTCTTACCACTTATACTGACCATCAATTTTTCTTCAATCTTTTTGATCGCTTCCGTAATAATATTTTCTGCTTTCAAACCTTTTACCTTTTTTATTTGTGCAACACCAATAGATAAATGAACTTGTTCTGATTTGTCTGTGAAAACATGTCCAACCTCAAAGACTTTCACAACTTCAAGGCCGAGGAGGTCTGCATTGAGAGCATTTTTTTCTACACAAGCCATCATTCCACCTGAAAGATTGTTGCGAGCAAAACCTTTATCTTTGGCCAAAGGTTTAGCGATTTCTATATCACCTTTTTCAACCAAAGCGTAAAGGCTAACTTCAGAGAAACCTAGTTCAACCAAGGTACTCTTTATTTTCTCTGAAACATAGAATAACGGCAAAATTTCTGAGACCTTTTTATTTGATTCATCTTTTTGTAAAGGTGGAAGTATTCCTTTGACCTTATCATAACCGTAGACACGTCCTACCTCTTCTACAATATCTTCTTTAATGATAAGGTCTAGGCGTTCAAAAGGAATGGTAAGAATCCATTGTTCTGTGTCATTTACCGTCCTCTCCGAGGATAAACTTCGGCGGGAATCCAGTGTATTACCACTAGATACAGATTCCTTGGTCATATCCTGGATTCCCGCCTTCGCGGGAATGACAGAAACCACGATCCCCATTCTTTCCAAAATACTTTTTGCTTCATCCAATGGAACATCTACTCCTAGACGTTCTTTCAAATAAGCTGGATCAAAATCTATAACAGTCGGTGTTTGTTCTACTGGATATCCATCAACAACAGGACCGAATTTTGCATCAGGAATCATTTCTAAAATAAGAGCTGAAACATTATTCATACCATTCATAGCGAGCTCAGCAGTTATTTCATTTTCAAATCTCTTTGAAGAATCGCTACGAATATCATATTTCGTAGCAGTGCGACGAACCATAGTTGGATCAAAATTGGCAGATTCTATAATTATCTTTTTTGTTGACTCACCGATTTCTGCGCGTCTACCACCTTTTGCGCCAGCGATGACAAGAGGACCTTCTTCATCGGCGATAACATTATCAACAGAAGTCAAAATGATCTCTCTACCATCAAGCAAAGTTATTTTTTCACTATCTTTGGCTGGACGAATAGTAATACCACCTTTGACCTTATCGGCATCAAAAGCATGCAATGGTTGACCAATGTCATACATGACGTAATTTGTAATATCCACGATAGAGTTGATAGAGCGTTGTCCTATTGATTCTAGAGCATTTTTGAGCCATACAGGGGATGTTCCTACCGCTTTTGAACTACCCAATTCAATAGTTCTAGCCGTATAACGACGACAAAACTGCTTTCCGGAAGCGAGGCTTCCGAAGGCTTCACCTCCGGAAATGATTTTTACGGAAGGCTTCTCTTTGCTAGTAACTTTGAGCTCTTCAGCAAAGCGATTTTTCATAGGTAAACCGGTCAGGACTGAAATTTCTCTAGCGATACCATTGTGACAAAGATCATAATGAGCACGGTCTGGAAGAATCTTCACGTCAAGAATAGAATCGGGTTTAGCGATACCAGGCCCAGTCAAAGTCTCTACTCCTTCAACTTCAAAAGCATGGAAAGTAAAAAGCTCATCCAACTTCTCTGCTGTTGGAATTTCTTTATCAAAATATGTTTGTAACCAATTTCGTGAGACTTTCATATTATTTTATAAATTTAAATCTAGGAACTTTCTCGCCTTTTATTTCTACTTCGCCATTGAACGTCTCTATCGGTCTTACCCAAAACTTGGACTTATCATTTTCATAAAGTGCTTCGTAACAAACCATATCTTCCAAAGTTTCAGAATGTTTGGCTACAAAATGAACCTTGTAGAGATTGCCAGTTTTTGAATGTTGATATGTCCCGAGTTTCATAAAATTAAAATTGATTTACCAATCTTAGATCTCCATTATAAAGAAAACGGACATCATCAATACCAAACTTGAGCATAACAAGACGGTCCAAACCAAAACCAAAAGCAAATCCTTGCCATTCATTTGGATCTACACCAACAGCTTCAAAAACATTCTTTTGTACGAGACCTGCACCACCCATTTCCAACCATTTACCTTTCCATTTCATATCTACTTCAACACTAGGTTCGGTAAATGGAAAGAAACTTGGACGGAATCGTATCTCTACGTCATCGCCAAATAATTTCTTGAACATATTTTCCAAAGTTCCTTTCAAATGCGCCATGGAAACATTTTTGTCTACATAGAGAGCTTCTATCTGGAAAAATTGAGCTTCGTGCGTAGCATCGGTAGCTTCATTACGAAAAACTTTACCAGGGATAATAATACGTACTGGTGGTTTATGTTTCTCCATGTACCTAATCTGAACCGAAGAGGTGTGAGTACGTAGAACTCTCTTTTTGTCTGCATCTGGAGCATCCTTGATCCAAAACGTATCTTGCATATCTCGAGCCGGGTGATCTTTCGGAACATTCAAAGCATCAAAGTTATGGAATTCATCTTCCAATTCTGGTCCGTCTGCTATTTCAAAACCTAAATCTCTAAATATTGAAAAAATCTCACGAACTATTTGAGTTATGGGATGTAGGTGACCCTTTTTATCGTTTTCCATATAAGGATAACTTTATCAGAAAATGGGCTGGGTTGCTACTTGTTTTTTATACTTATCCATTCTCCACTTCCTCCCATTACCTCTATTAAGATTCCTAAAATAAGGTGTTAATGAATGACAATTTGGACACAACAAACGTAAATTACCTTCTTCATTGTTTTCAGCATTACCATCAATATGATCAATTTCTAAAGTGACCTTACCAGTTATTGGATGTTTTTCATTCCACCCACAATAAAAGCACCTCTCCCCGTTTTTATCTGCTAAATAACGACGCAGATGTCTTGATAATGATTTAACGTCCTTGCCAATAACACCATCTTCAAGACCATCCTTCCAATTATTAATGAAAAGTTTGTATTGAAAATCAGCTTGGCATTTATTCGAACAATATTTTATTTTATATCTCTGCGACAAAACAACACCACAACCTGTGCATTTTCTAATCATAAAAATTATACTTAACACTAATAATCACTATCTCTGAGTATTCCTAAGGAGCCATCTCTCGGATTCGAACCGAGGACCTTCACTTTACAAAAGTGTTGCTCTACCAACTGAGCTAAGATGGCGAATTTAATTTTCTTTGAACACTAACTTCTCATGATCCACCCGTTCATACCTACCAAAACAGCTAAGATGGCGAATTTAATTTTCTTTGGACACTTACTCCTTACGACCCACCCGCTCATACCTACCAAAACAGCTAAGATGGCGAATTTAAACGAAATTTAAAATATAAAACCGACTTTTACTTATCCGAAATCCTTCTCAAATAAAACGATGCACCATGATTCTTGACTTCCCCACGTCCTCTTACAGCATCTATCAATTTCTTGCCATGAGGATTCAAAAGAGTCTGATGTTTGATCTCAACATAGATCTTCCTAATCCTGAGTAGAATATGATAAGCCACAAGATGAAATATTGCAATCATCGTCTTCCTATTGAGGTACGAAACAAACTTTTTAATCTCAGCAAAAATAGAGGACAATATGTGATCTATTGAACGACCCAAGTTGGAGACAACCGTAGGTTTGCCGGTCTTCATTTCATAACGTTTGAGTAGAACCATCGTTATGATACCTATGAATGATATATAAAATATTATTATCAATGTATACATGAGTTTTTGGCTCTCTAGAACTTTAACCCTCTAGAACCTTGAACCTCTTGAACTTACCTACTGCCATCTTCTCACCGAACTTTTGGACAGCATTGTTGACCAATCCTTGAACAGTCAGCTCGGGATTCTTGATGAAAGGTTGATCCATAAGAACCATTTCTGAAAAATATGAATTCATCTTTCCTTCTAGAATCTTGGCTTTGACAGCTTCTGGCTTGCCAGCGACTTCCTTTTCAAATACGGACATAGCGGTTTGCTTGTCAGCTTCGGTAATATCATCCTTTGAGAGAAAACGAGGGTTTGTAGCAGTTACATGCATAGCAATATCGCGTGCTAGAGCTTTGAATTCATTTGTATTGGAAACGAAATCGGATTCACAAAGCAACTCTACAATAGTACCAACCATGCCATTGGAATGGATGTAAGCTTGGATTGTTCCTGAATGGAAAATACGATCACTTTTCTTTGCGGCCAATTCACCACTCTTATTACGCAAAATAACCAAAGCCTTGGCAGAATCGCCACCAGCCTCTTCTAGAGCTTTTTTACACTGCATGATAGAAATACCTGTCTGATCACGAAGCTCTTTGATAGTTTCAACTGTAATTGTCTTTGTAGCCATGGTCTTTTTTGTTTTAATCTCTTCTATTGGTAAACTCTGTTGCTTGATAACTTTTGGTTCAAAACTTTCCGATTTACCGCCGGAATCTGACTTTTCATCTTGTTTCCAGAATAGGAAAAATGGACTTATCATATAATCGTTTTATATTCGGACAGAAAATAGACGCCTAGCTTAAACTTTTGCTACTTTGCCAGCTTGGTATGCCTTTGAAATCTCGTCTACAAAATGTTGGATACTAACCTTTGAACCATCGTTTCCAATCATAGGATAGTTAATCTTGGAAATATCACAATCTGAACCACAAAGAGCGATAACTGGAATATTGAAATCGGCAGCTTCTTTGACGGCATTCTTTTCGTGACGTGGATCAATGACGAACAGAGCATCAGGGATCTTCTTCAAAGAGACAATGCCTAGGAACATCTTTTCCAAAGAAGCGATCTCTTTGTCTATGAGCATACGCTCACGCTTTGTGTATTTTGCAAGTTCACCTTTCTCACGGTCACTGATAAGTCTCTCATAACGATCTATACGCTTTCTGATCTGAGGAAAATTGCTGATAGTACCACCAATCCATCTTCCATCTACGTAAGGCATGTTTTGTAGACCGGCAGCAATCCTGATACTAGCAGAAGCTTCTTTCTTGCCTCCGACGTACAAGATAGTCTTGCCTTCTTTGGCCAATGTAGCCACGAAATCCTTAGCCTTTCCCACAAAAACCTGAGTCTTTTCTAAATCAAAGATATCTGTGCCATTTTTTGTACCGAAAATATATGACGAAAGAGTTGGGTGTCTCCTTGATTTACCTAGACCAAAATGCGCCCCAGAGGCAAACATTGATTCGATGCTTTTTTTGATATCCATATGTAGACATAAGGTAACAAAATCGCGGGGTTAAGTCAAATCCGTTGGTCCTCTTGTGTCATTCCCGCGAAGGCGGGAATCCAGGATATTACCAAGAAAAGTTTATTTGTGGTCTGACATGGATTCCCGCCTTCGCGGGAATGACATAACGGGACTTGCATATTTACCAAAGATTCCGCATACTTACGCCAACATGAAGCTACTCATTGTTGAAGATGATCAGCAGTTAGCCAAGACCGTCAAAAACGATTTAATGGCCCAAAATAATACTGTTGAATTAACAGATAACGGTGCCGACGGTTCATTCTTGGCTAGAAGTTTTGAATACGATGCTATAATTTTGGACAATTCTTTACCAAAGAAAGACGGACTCACTATATGTAGAGAGATCAGAAGTGCTGGAAAGACAACGCCTATCCTGTTTTTGACAATAGACGGAGGTATTGAAACAAAAATGATGGCTTTTGAAAGTGGTGCTGACGATTATTTACAAAAGCCTTTTTCACTACAAGAATTATCTGCACGACTAAAAGCCCTATCCCGCCGTCCTGTCATAGTAAAGAATCATATACTCCGTGTTCACGATTTAGAATTAGACTCTGAAAAAAATATTGTAAGGCGAGGAAATAGGAGAATACATCCAACTCGTAAAGAATTTGGTCTATTGGAATATTTCATGAAAAATATCGGTATTGTCTTATCTAGAGCCATGCTTATGGAACATGTCTGGACAGCCGATAATAACCCTTTTTCAAATACAGTAGAGGCTCATATAACCAATCTCCGTAAGAAAATAAATACAGGTAACAAGCCAAATCTCATAGCAAACATTGCTGGAAGAGGTTATATCATGGATACTCCAGAAAATCTGAAATTGCTATAAGTCACACTCTAAGGGTAAGCAAAATTTCTTAATCATTTCTTTAACCTTTCTTAATCAGGATTTTAACTCGGTTTGATAACCTAGTTGTAGTTATGTGTCGACATAACTTAACAACTTACAAAATCATGACCATATAATCCAGAAGTATCTTCCCTACAGCTTAAAATTAGCACCTTTAGGCAGGCACGCTAAATATTCGCCGTTTGGTCAGCATAACCGAACGGCGAAGCTGTATACGGATATGCTATAATTCTTGCATGAATAATGAAGAACTAACAAAAGAGCTTCGTGAGCAACGCAATCTTCTGGAACAAATCTATATTTCAGCAGAAAAAACTAGAAAATATTTTCTCTGGTCAATGATAGGAACTATTATAGTCTTTGTCTTACCGCTTATTGCTGTTGTCATGATCGCACCTTACTTCATGAGTACCTACTCAGGACTTTTGGATGGTTCAAGTTTGGGACTTTAATTTGGAGAGTAAAAAAACCGCGACCATATTTCAGATCGCGGGGAAATTTTGAGTGGTGTTTTTAGGTAACCACTTCTTTACCTATGCGTACCCAGACTGTTCCCAGTCCACCACGCCGTCTCTATAGATTAGCCATTTTATACCTCCAAGACTTCCAAGCATACGCTCCGCCACACCATCTTCAACTTTTCGATCGAGAGGACTTTCCACGTAACCAACGTGTTTGCGACGTGGAGCTTTCCGTTTCTTACCTTTCACAATTTTAGTCATAATCTGTCTTTCTGAATGGGTTATATTACGAAGAACTAACTCTATGAACCTACGACATAATTTTCGTAGACTCAATTGACTAGTAATAGTATAGCACATGGATGACTATCAGTCAAGCCAATGCTATGAAGTAGTGCCAAGGACCAGGATCGAACTGGTGACCCTTCCCTCTTCAGGGGAATGCTCTACCAACTGAGCTACCTTGGCGTTGGTATTTTTACTGTATCTCCTCTAAAAGATCCTATTTCTTCGTTGTTGAACCAGTTACAGAACCAAAAATATTCTGTGCCTGACTAACTGTACCATTTACACTTTGTACTGCCTTCTGTGCTTGTTCAATGAGATTAACCATTGAATTTAAATACGGTTGTAAATAATAGAATGCACCGAAAGTAATACCTATAATGACTACCCAATAGAAAATCTTTGCCGCTATACCATAGCGATTGGATCTACGAATACCGCGGAGAATGTGATTGTTCTCCTCGGCCATTTTGTATGTGCGCTCCAATAATGACTTCTCTTCTGGGGTCATGGGAACACTATAACAGATTTATTTTCCCGACGGAAGTGTACGTCATTAATATAATTTAATATCATAAACCAATGAATGGAATACCGATTACACAATCAGAAATAGATTCAATTATTTCGTTACGTAAAACGGGACACAGTCTTCCTGAAATAAGACGGATTACAAAGAGAGGCTCCAGTACTGTATTTAAATATATCAAAAATGTCCCTATTCCTTCAAAATACATATCAATATTAAAGACCAAACAAGGTGGAAGTAAAAAACGAGCTAAAAAAGCTTGGGATGAAGCTGATGCTAAAGCACAAGAATTAATTGGTAATCCGTTATCTCTTGAACAAAGACTTTGTCTTCTTATAGGTATTTACTGGGGTGAAGGAACGAAAAAAGAGTTAAATCTAATTAATTCTGATCCGCAACTTATCAAAGTCTTCGTCTCTTGTTTACAAGATATAGGTATTGCAAAAGAACAATTAAAGATCAACTTGAGACTCTATAATGGAATCAGTAAAAGAGAAGCAATCTTGTTTTGGTCAAACATTTTAGATATAAAACCAGAACGAATAGGAAAAATTGAAATTGTCCATGGACAAAAAATAGGTAAACTCAAATTTGGCATGTGCCGTATTAGAGTTGCAAAAGGTGCGCAATACTTTAAACTACTTATAAGTCTCATAAATGAGATAAAGAAAAAATTCAATGCCCTCGTAGTTCAACGGATAGAATAGACGCGTCCTAAGCGTTTGATGTAGGTTCAATTCCTGCCGGGGGCACCAATGATAAAATTTGACTTCGAAGTCAGATTTGGTAAACTTTTAGCATAATTTGGGATTTCCCACTAACCCCGCCTTAATGGCGGGGTTGACGTTTACTACAATTGGACAACATATTGACTTCTATTGTGTAATATGATAAATTACTTGTACCGGCATAAGTGCGTCGCCGGTATTGGTTCTAGGATGATTCCTAGAGCATCAGCACAAAACAAACAAAAAGAAAGGTTAGTATGATAAAACTCAGTGCACATGAAGTCGGCAAGAAAGCCCTCATTATCCTGAAGTTCAAAATCGGCCGTCAAGGTATCGACCTCCGACCGAGCGAGTTTGCTCAACGTATAACCAAGAATGCACAGCGTATCGGCTGTCCACGCGAGGAATTATTGGGATTCTTCAACAGGTTCCTTATCCCAGAAATCCTCCATAGCTGTGAACTCAGAGGTCATCATTACGATTCTGAACCAAACGAACGTGAAGCTAAGATTGCTTTTCGTATGCTCAAAATGGGATTCTTCTGGGATCTCCACGATCTTCGAAATGAAGTTTACAGCATCGTTGAAAAGACTCCGCTTGAATTCAACGAAGTCGCTTCTATCGTGACCCATATCGCTAACCGACATCTTTGGGACCAATTCGGCGAAGGTGAGGCGGTCACACTCGACATCTCCGGTGAATTCAAATTGGATTAATCGAGACCGTTAGAACAAGATCCAATACCCTGTTAAATCTACAACTCACAAAAAACCGTTGACTTCTGCCAACGGTTTTTCTTTTACATCATCCCAACCCAATTATTCCTCATCCTCATTCCCCACCTTCCCTGTCTTCTCAAATTCTTTCAAGGCTTCGGTGATGGGACCAAATTTACCTAACAAAATAAGTGGGAGATTGTGCCATGACTGTTTGATACGATGATCAGTCACACGATCTTGAGGATAATTGTAAGTACGAATCTTTTCGGAGCGATCACCTGTACCGATCTGACCCTTACGATGTGCCGAAAATTTCTTGGCCTCTTCTTCTTCTTTCAAAGCTTCAAGTTTTGACGTAAGTAATTGTAAAGCTTTTTCCCTATTTGCACCTTGACTACGCTCGACAGTAGAACGTACATCAATACCAGTCGGTCTGTGAATAACTCTCACAGCTGATTCAACCTTATTAACATTTTGACCACCTTTACCACCAGCACGAGAGAATTCCATTTCAACATCAGCCATATTTAGCTGATATTTGAATTTTTTACGAATAGGCATAATAGCAACTGATGCCGTAGATGTGTGAATACGTCCCATCTTTTCTGTTTCTGGAACACGCTGAACACGGTGAACACCGGTCTCCCAACGTAAATCTTCATAAACACCTTTGCCTTTTATCTCAAGACAAGCATCCTTGTAACCACCAACATCATTCTCTGATTTTTCAGTTAATTTTGCAGACCAACCTTTTGTCTCAGCATATCTTTTGTACATATTCAAAAGTTCAGCAGCAAAGAGAGCCGCTTCGTCACCACCAGCACCAGCACGGACTTCTAGAATGACTTCATTTGGCTTTTCATCTTCTTCTTTGTCACCTTCCAAAATAGCAGTCATCTGTTCTTCAAGATTTTTCTTTTGTTCACGAATAGAAGCGAGATCGCCTTCGGCCAATTCTTTCAGAGAAGGATCCTTTTCTGCCATAGTCTGCATCTCCTTTTCATCTTTCAATAATTTTTCATACTGACCTGCTAGAAAGGCCGTTTTAGGATTGGTTTTATATTGTTCAATATTCATAGTGGAATAACGCAAAACCGCACTTTGAAGTGCGGTGTGAGCCTAAGCTTTCTTTGAACTGGCTTTGGATTGGCGAGTCTTGAATTTCTCAACACGACCAGCGGTATCAATAATCTTCTCTTCTTTGGTATAGAAAGGATGTGAAGCACTAGAAATTTCAACGAAATGAACTGGGTAATCTTTACCATCTGTCCACTTTTGGGTTTCTTTTGTTTCAATAGTAGAAGATACGAGGAATTTAGCGCCACTTGAATTGTCGGCGAAAATAACTTGGCGGTAGTTCTTTGGATGTATATCTTTCTTCATAGTTCATGTAATCTAACATTATTATTAAATTGGTGCAATATCGTACCAAATTTAACTTACTCCTGTTATAATATTAGAAACACATGACAATCCATAGACCTCGTTCTCATATAATCTACACGGTCGCTGTCATCGGCTTCATCTTCACTCTGCACATGGTCATACCCATGTATTCAAACTCAAGTTTCTTGAGTGTATTTGCCGATGGACAACTAGTAAGCCTCATCTACATGATAGGTTCTGCGGTTTCTATTCTCGGTTTCCTATTGGCTCCGCATATCATCCGTCGTCTAGGAAATTATACGACAACTATGCTATTGGTTTGCATACAAATAGGATTGTTTTACGGACTCATCTCAACTACATCAACGCAGACTTTGATAATTCTATTCGTCATTCAAATGGCGATCTCTTCTCTAATTGGTCTTTGTCTGGATATATTCTTAGAAGTTTATACTGACGGTTCATCGGTCGGCACAGTCAGAGGATTATACTCTGCTACTCTCAACGCTTCTTGGGTTATAGGTCCACTCATAGGTAGTATGCTCATCAATGGTACAAATAACTATCGCAATACTTACGTAGCTGCTCTGGCAATGCTTTTCCCTCTTCTCTATCTCATATACCGCAATTTTCCACGTTTCCATGATCCAAATTACATGCATCTTTCGCCTTGGCAATTGGTTAAACACATATCTTCAAATAAGAACTGGATGAAATTGTTCTACGCCAACATTATCCTTCAGACATTCTATTCTTGGATGGTCGTTTACAGTACTATTTATCTAAACAAAAATATTGGTTTCAATTGGGAAGAGATAGGGATAATTTTAGTCATAATGCTCATACCATTCCCTCTTATCCAATATCCTCTAGGAAAATTGGCTGACAAAAAATATGGTGAAAAAGAGATAATGGCTATTGGTTTTGCAATAATGGGAATATCAACAATATGTCTATCGTTTTTTACAATCAAAAGTGTTTTGATTTGGTCTATATTACTATTGGTTACTCGTATAGGAGCTGCCGCTGCTGAAATTATGATGGAAACTTATTTCTTCAAAACAGTTTCTGTTAGAGATACTGCCGTCTTGGGCTCATTCCGTATCACTCGCCCACTCTCATATTTTCTTGCTCCACTCATCATGATAATAGGTCTTACATTCTTGGATACTCAATATATGTTCATTGTTATAGGAATAATATCACTTGTGGCACTATATCCGGTGCTGACTATTAAGGATACAAAATAATTTTTGTCATTCCTGTTGTTGTCATTCCCGCGAAGGCGGGAATCCAGGATTATTACGAACTAAAAGTCAGCATACTAAGTGGTAACACACTGGATTCCCGGTCCATTCGACACGATTTTGCTAAATCGCCTTCGTGGGAATGACAACGCGAGTGCAGATGACATAAAGCCTTTTTTTCTATATAATCACCCTTATTAATACAATAATCATTCAGAAACCATTCATGGCAAAGATCAAATCAGTTCAGGCACGAGAAATTTTGGATTCACGAGGCAATCCTACAATTGAAGTAGACTTAACACTCAGCGACGGTTCATTCGGACGAGCTGCTGTACCATCAGGTGCATCAACAGGCAGTCACGAAGCTGTAGAATTACGCGACAACGATCCAAAGAGATATGACGGCAAAGGAGTGACAAAAGCAGTAGATAACGTCAATACGATTATTTTAAAAGCTATCAAAGGCAAAGATCTAGATCAAAGAAAGTTGGATGACAAGCTCATAGCTCTAGATGGCACAGCCAACAAAGGCAAACTTGGTGCAAACGCTATTCTAGGTGTCTCCATGGCTTTTGCTCGCGCTTCAGCAGAAAGTATGGGAAAGCCTCTGTTCGTCTATTTCAATAAAATAGCCAAGATCAAAAATCCTGTTCAGTTACCTGTACCAATGATGAATATTGTAAATGGCGGCAAACACGCTGAGAATGCAGCCGATGTCCAAGAATTCATGGTTGTACCAGTCGGCTTCACTTCTTTCAAAGAAGCTTTGAGAGCTGGCGATGAGATCTTCCACGCTTTGAGAAAGATCTTACACAAGAACAATCTAGGAACAACAGTCGGCGACGAAGGAGGTTTTGCTCCATCTCTAGCATCCAATGAAGCTGCTCTAGTCATGATTATGGAAGCTATCAATACCGCTGGTTACAAACCCGGTAAAGAGATTGCTATCGCTATGGATGTGGCCGCTACTGAACTCTACAAGGATGGTAAATATGTACTAGCCCGCGACAACAAAACTCTTACCTCAGAAGAAATGGTTGCTTGGTATGAAGAACTTGTCAGCAAATACCCTATTATTTCTATTGAAGATGGTCTAGCAGAAGATGATTGGAATGGTTACAAACTCATGACGGAAAAACTTGGTTCAAAGATTCAGTTGGTTGGTGACGATCTATTCGTTACAAATATTGAAAGACTTGGTATGGGCATAGAAAAAAATATTGCCAATTCAATCTTGATCAAGTTAAATCAGATCGGAACAGTTTCTGAGACTATCGATGCAATAACTCTAGCCAAAAAAGCAAATTACACTTCTATCATCTCTCACCGTTCTGGCGAAACCGAAGATTCTACTATTGCTGATTTCGCTGTCGGTACAGGAGTTGGTCAGATCAAGACTGGTTCTCTCTCAAGATCAGATCGTAATGCCAAATACAATCAACTTCTTCGCATTGAAGAAACTCTCGGTAAAAAAGCTGTTTACCCTGGAAGAAAAGCTTTCTTGCAGTAAAGGGTGGCGGGATTATCAAATCAAAAAAAGGAAAACGCACATACCCAAAGGTTGTGCGTTTTTTGAATTAAACAGTCTAACGACGTCTTGTACTGGGAAGAAGCTGCTGGCTTGGACATTGTTTCTTCTTTGTCTTTTGTTTTAAATAAGCAGCTAATCCACCTGCTTTTTCTACTTCAACCAATTGATCGAGGATTTCTTGTTCGGCTTCGAATGAAAGCTGAACACCATCACAAGATTCCGCCATCAGTAGCCCAAACTGTTCTAAAGAGAATGTTCGGATTATATCAACTGGAATATCAAATTCGTCCGAAAAATTACGAAGCTGTTCAGGACCAAGGATGTCGCCTGTTAATATACCGTCTTCAATTTTCTTATCGAATTCTGGATCATAGACACCATGTTTTCTTTCTAACCTCTTAAAGAGCTCTGTGATTTCATTAGCGTTTAGCATATAGAATCTATCGTATTTAATTATTGATGCTGATGTTTCAATCAACGTGTACTCTTACTACAGAATAGCATGACTTATTATATCTGTCAAATACTCCGCGGTGAATTCTCGTTCTAAACGTAACAAAGTTTGCAGGCTAATTGCAACACCTTTTTAGAGGTTCGTACTCTGGTAGTAATCCTAATCTTCTTCTTGATACCCCGGGGTATCAGATCTACAAACGACGACACCACCCCCCTCCCCGGGGAGGGGGGTATTTTCAAATCAAGACAGATCATACGACGGCCCGCGTCTACATCAAAACATCAAAGCCCGTACCAAACCAAAAATTCACGACTCATAACAAAAAATTAACTTATCTTAAAAAGAAAAATGTCACCACTTACCCTTCCTACAATTAAAAATCCATCACCTGATTCACTATCCCCAGAAAAATACTCACTGTCCCCACGTTATCAACTTTTTTCTGCACCGATACCTCTTGATTTAATCTAAATTTAATAAGACAATGTATGCAGTTCACGTTATGAAGAAGATCCTTAACTAATCAACAAGGAATCCGCACAACACTGGCTCCCCGCCGGTCAGGATCCCACCTTTATACTTTCGGAATCTTTCTTCTAACCATGTGAACATTATGGCACAGGAGCCCGCTCAGGCGGGCTTTTGTGCGTATGGAAAGGTGTTTTACAGTGTTTTACATATGAGAATGCTCGCATGAATAACAAAGGAAATATCCATTATAGAAAAATCCCCGTTACGGGGATTTCACTACACATTATGCCTGAGGAGGCACCTGTGGTGGAACCTGAGGAGGAACTGGCTTTGCCATGTTATTAATGCAGGTTGGTTAACTCCCGCAGAAAGAATTTTAATACCACTTCAAGGGCAAACTACTTTCCCTCACCAAGTTGACTACTCGTCAAAACCTATATCGCAATAATGCCGTAAAACCGTACTTTTATGGTGTGATGTAATTTGGTTAAAAATTAGGACACAAAAAAGAATTTAATTCCACTATTTTGCCTTACCTTGATTTGCAACTGCTTCTATGGCAACTTTGAGCTTCTCCTCATCAGCCAAATACTTCTTGCTAATGACCTTCAAATTTTCATCCAATTCATAGACCAAAGGGATACCCGTTGGCACATCAATACCAGTAATCTCCTCATCAGAAATACCTTCTATATGCTTCATAAGCGCACGTAAACTATTACCAGAAGCGGCAATGATAATCTTGTGACCACCCTTTATCTCAGGAACTATGGATTCTTGCCAATATGGCACAACCCTCTCTACAACCATCTTCAAATTTTCTGACAAAGGGATCTCTGATTCTTTGAGATCTTTGTAAAGAGGGTCTCTACCTGGGTACATTTCACTATCCTTGGTCAAAGGTGGAATAACCGTATCATAACCTCTTCGCCAAAGTTTAACTTGGGCTTCACCATATTTTGTAGCCATCTCAGACTTATTCAAACCCTGAAGAGAACCGTAATGACGCTCATTCAATTTCCAAGATTTACGGATTTCAATATTACTCTCACCCATTTCCCCGAGAATAATATCCAAAGTCCTATTGGCTCTTTTCAAAAATGAAGTAAACGACAAATCAAAAGTGAAACCGGCTTCTTTCAGGGCTTTACCAGCAGAATGGGCTTCACCTACACCCTTCTCACTCAAATCCACATCAACCCAACCCGCAAACCTATTCTCTTTATTCCATTGGCTTTCGCCGTGTCTAACTAAAACTAATTTATATTTATTCATAGGCATTTATTTTACATGATTTCTATTATTCCTGCATTTTTGTCATTCCCGCGAAGGCGGGAATCCAGGATTATTACGAATCAACAGTCTATATCTTGTGGTAACCATGGATTCCCGGTCCATTCGACACGATTTTGCTAAATCGCCTTCGCGGGAATGACACACATGATTAATTATTTCTTTATAACAAGCGCTCCTACATATCTAACAAAAAGTATTGAGGCTGTTGCCATAAATATTCCCAAAGACCAACCAGCAACAACGTCAGAAAACCAGTGAACATTCAAGACTAGACGACTAACACCTATCAAAATAACTGCCAGAACACAAACAACTATCATAAATTCCCTTTTAATCCAAGATTCTATCTTTGGTGCCAAGAGATATGCCAAAATTACAAAGAAAGCCGCTGCCAGAGAAGAGTGACCACTAGGGAAACTCGGATCATTGACTATGGCATGGAGAGCATTCACAGGTCTTTCACTCAGGAAAAATTCTTTCATGAGACCGGTGACTATTCCCGTAGATCCTACAGCTAAAAGCATAATAGTTCCAGAACGCCATTTCTTTTTGAAGAGGAAGTACACCCCGATAATAATCCCCAAACCAGCCGTCACAGCCGTACTACCTATATTAGAAATCCAATCAGCCAAAGTTGTAAAGTAAGGATGAAGATGATTGAATTTATCCATAAAAACACTTATCCAAACATCAAAATTTAATTTAAATGTCTCATCAGACAACTTATCTATGATAATAGCCAGAGATCCCAACGACAAGACATTCAAAATAAGAGTAAACAATTCATAACGTCTAAAAATATGAAAACGAGAATTTACAAATCTATAACCCCAAATAGTTATGAGAGAAACTAATATAGCAACGACCAAAACTTTGCCCATATACCCTGCAACAGCATGATAAGCGGTACCGAATACATATCCAAGCATTACAGAGGTAGTAACCCATGTTATCCCACCGATAATATTGAAAAACCAAAAACGTCCAGCCGGAGTATGGGAAGCACCAACCAAAAATGGCATGAGTGAACGAGTAGCTGGTGTAAATCTACCCATAATCAAAGCTTTACCGGTATGTTTATTCAAAAGAGTTTGAGCTTTTTCTATATGCGCATCTGTAATAAAAAAATACGGACGAAATTTTTCTATAAAAGCCATACCATACTTCCTACCAAAATAAAATCCTATATAATCACCGATGATTGCTCCCGCTCCAGAAATAACTAGAACCCATAACAAATCCAAGGTGCCGATTTTTGCCAAGAAACCTGAAGCGATGATGGCAATATGACCAGGAATAACCATACCAAACAGTGGAATACCTTCCAATATAGTAAAAATGAAAAGGAAAAAATATCCACCTTGCGAAATAAAGGTCTCTATATGACCAACGAAAGCCGAAAATACATGTGCATATGGCATATATGTTGCTAGATTATAACACGTTATGCTATTATATTAATGACAAAATAACAAACGCCTATGCGTTCCAGCGAAACGCATAATTTATAAGCACCTATTAAAAAATAAAATGAAGAACATAACAATATATTCAACACCAACTTGCGTGTATTGCGGATTGGCCAAGAATTTTTTCTCAGCCAACTCTATGCCTTTTACCGAACATAACGTCGCAACAGATCTTGCCAAGCGCAAGGAAATGATCGACAAAACCGGACAAATGGGCGTACCAGTCATTGATATCGGAGGAGAAGTAGTCGTAGGGTTCGATGAGTCTAGGATCAAGGAAATCTTGAAGTCAAAATAGTAAGAAAATATAATGGACCTCACAGAGGCCCTTTTCTGTCAAAACAATCCCGAAAGGGGTTGTTTTGGTTTAGTTTGGTTAATAAAACAGAAACCCGCGATCATTGCTGACCGCGGGGAAAATCCATGAAAGTTTCGAGCCTATGCTCCGGTTGCTTTCGACCGAGTGGACAGACCACTATACCTTCCTGGGATTGGATAGACCTTTGATTTCCAGGAGATAGAACTTCCGTGTCTCATCATCCTGAGCGTCCTTAAAAGGGCCGCAACACCCATTCGAGCTAACGAGAAGGAATCCACCATCCGGGGACTCCACATAGAACTGAAGTGATGGATCTGCCTTGGTCGCTTGTGCCGCTACAACCATTGCTACATTAAACAGTTCAGTTTTATTCATACTCAACCTTTCGTTGTTTGTTGTTGGTTAAATCTAGCTCTTAAAAGGCAAATTTTTACCTTTTTGGAGCTAGACTTAGCCGTTCTCAATGTTCTTAACCTTCTGATACAAGTATAACATAGTGCAGTGTATTTGTCAACACTTTGACTATTTCGTCAAATATATGTCGTATTATGACTCTGTTGAGCAACTATCCTGTAAATTGACTCTAAGCTAAATACCTGTATACTGTATTGTACAAAGTGCCGAAAGGCTCCGAGAAACCCCGCTTAACGGCGGGGTTTCGATTTATACCAGAAAATCCCGCAATCCTGCTTTCACTTTTTGTAGACCTATAGGTGACATGTCATATAACTTTCTGTTTAATCTTTTCACGCTCACAAGCCTCATCTGAGCTAAGATTGCAGAAACCTTATTACTTTGTGGATCGACAAAATTGTAATAGAAATCTAAACTTTTCTGTTTCGTAGAGAGTGGTACTGACCAAAACATCTTATTGTTGAATTTCTTAACAACAAGTACCGGACGAGAGAAGTTCTCGCCGCTGCCATTTTGCTCATAGCCAATATTCCTACCAACTGTAGACATCCATACTTCGCCAACCTGCGGAAAATACTCTGATTTACACGTGTCAGTTTCTATCTGTTTTTTTATTTCATTCCATTTATTAAAATCATTTTTCATAGATGATATTTTCTCACCTACAAAAAATATTTCAATATGTCATGAAAATAAAAAACGTGTCGTTGTGCGGGTAGCGAGAATCGAACTCGCGTCTCAACCTTGGGAAGGTCGCATTCTACCACTAAACCATACCCGCTTATTCTCAAAGACCAAACATTCGCAATAATCTCCTACCCCAACCATTGGATTCGGTAGTAGTTGCAGTTGTTGTCGCTGTCACAGCAGAAATGTTTGCAACGTTTTGATTGTTATCAACGATAACAGCGACCAACTCACCTTCTTTGACTGCCCTATACTTTGTGCGCAACTCTGCTTCAATACCCTGCTCAGTAGAAAGATAACCAATCTGGTTTGATAAGTCTCTCTGATGTGCCTCTAGTTTATTTAATTCTATCTGAGCAGTTTTAAGTTTAAGTTCACTCAAGACGGCTTTCTCGTGGACACTCCAAGCAGCTCTGAATAAGAAGAAAAATAGGATAAGGAAACCGAGGAGGGTTATCGGGGACGATATGAGCTTCTTCCAGATTGATTGGTTGCCGTATTTCATATCTCACAGTATACTAGATTCATGCTTTTATTTCATGAAAAAACAAAAAAGGCCGTAAGTGTTGGCTTTATGGTAGTGGGAGCTCTCGTTATTGTGAGTATGATCCTACTCTATTTCCCAGTTTGGAGATAAGTATTTACTATATTTATTTAAGTGTAAAAATTCACTTTTAATGATGGGCCTTTTCTATTGTTGAATATTGAATTTCATTTTGATACCCCGGGGTATTGATTAGATAAGTACGAACACAGTCCCCCCTCCCCCCTAGGGGGGAGGGTCACAATCAAAACAAGAACACTTAAACATCCGATACCTTCACAAATCACAACTTCATCAAAAACGTCGAAAAGTTCGACGTTTTTCTGATGTAATAAAAATGACACTGCCACGCCTGCGCACAAATTTTAAACATCAGAAAAGTGACGAAAAATCCGTCACATTTTTAATGTAACAAAAAAGAGGTGTGTGAGCATGTCCTACGTCCACAACATCTGCAAAATCAATGAATTCGCCAATTAGACCGACAACAGAAACAAATGTCGCAACCTTCTCCGTCTCCGTAAAACGCCACAAGACGAAAAAACTCACCTAAACCATAATCAACCCTTAACTTATGAGAAATTATAAAATCTCCACCATCCACCAATCTTCAAAAACCTCATCCACCACCACCCCCATTACTCCCCACTCCTCATTATCTTCACAAAAACTTCTTGAGGAATGATGACGGAACCATGTTCCTTGAGGCGCTTACGTCCTTCTTTTTGTTTCTCACGAAGCTTCATCTTTCTCGTTATATCTCCACCAGAGAGCGTGCCCGCAGCATCTTTTTTCTTACCGGAGACAGAACATGAAGAAATGATGCGACCAAGTGCTTTGGCTTGGATCTTGTAAGTAAACAATTCTCTTGGCATAATCTCTTTCAACTTATCAACCATCGTTATAGCTTCCATCTCTGCACGACGACGTGAGACTACTCTAGTGAAAGCGATGACTGGCTCATCAGCAACCAAAACATCCAGACGTACAACATCAGCCGAACGTTCGGCAGTTATATCATAAGAAATAGAAGCGTAACCGGAAGAAATACTCTTGATCTCATCAAAGAAATTGCGCATGAGTTCTCGAAGTGGCATTTCCAAAATAACCATCGTCCTATTATCTCCAAAATTTTCCGTAGAGATAACTTCGGCTTCATGATCGTACAAAGATTTCATCAAACCATTCAAGTACAGAGGAGGTGTGATAATCTTCATTGTCACAATAGGTTCTGAAATCTCTTTAACTTCATGATCTTCTGGAAAAAGAGCTGGTGAATACACGGTTAACTTTTTACCATTTTTAAGTTCAATATTATAAGTAATACTTGGTTGAGTGACGACCAGTTCCAATTTAAATTCACGGCGCAAACGTTCGGTTACTATTTCCAAATGCAACATTCCTAGGAAACCACAACGATAGCCTTTGCCCAAAGTTCCAGAAACCTCTTCTTCATACGTAAAAGCCGAATCAGACAATTGTAGACGACCGAGAGCCTGACGTAGCAAAGAAAGATCGTCCTGACTTTCTGGATACAGAGAAGCCCAAACTACTGGATGAGGACTCTGATAACCAGACAAAGGTGGCAAGGTATCGCGGACAGAAGCGACAGTATCTCCAACAGAAGCGATACCGGGCTCTTTGATGCCAGTGACGATATAACCTATCTCTCCAGCCCCCAAAGTCTCCGTAGGAGTATTAGCTGGGGCAAAAATACCAACTTCTATAGCGTCAAATTCCCTTCCAGCGACTTTGAAAACCAAGCGTTCACGTCTACTAACTGAACCACTGATAACACGGACGAAAACTATAACACCCGTATGATTGGAATATTGAAAATCAAAAACTAGAGAACAAAAAACATTAGATTGAACAGATTCACTATGTTCACCTGAATTATGTCCAGTATTACCTCCTGGTGGAGAAACTCTCTTTACGACTTCATCCAAAAGATGTGGAACATTCTCACCGGTCCTACCAGAGACTTTTATGACTTCACTTACTTCACAACCAAGAAGCTGACAGACCTCTGTAACAACTTCGTCTGTCCTTGCCAATTGTGAATCAATCTTACTTACAACAGGGATAATCTTTAGCCCAGCTTCCCTAGCCATATTCAAAGTGGTTAATGTCTGTGCTTGAACACCTTGAGTAGCGTCAACGAGGAGAATAGAGCCTTCTACAGCCTTCAGAGAACGTGACACTTCATAAGAGAAATCTATATGTCCAGGAGTATCAATAAGGTTCATGATATATTCCTGACCATCAACTTTCCATTTCATACGAACTGGTTGCATCTTGATAGTGATCCCTCTTTCCCTTTCCAATTCCATAGAATCCAGAACCTGATCCTGCATTTTACGCTTTTCAATAGTACCAGTTACTTCCAGCATTCTATCAGCCAAGGTTGATTTACCGTGATCAATGTGCGCTATTATGGAGAAATTGCGTATAAAGGTCTGATTCATTCTTTGAATATAGCAAAAATATTATATAAAAGATATTAACACTATATATGCTCCACTTCTGCAGGAGGAACATTAGTCTTCCAAATCTTACGATGAAGAGTCGTTATAACGTCTTCCAACTCTTTATTCTTTAGGATTTTGAGTACAAGTACCAAGACAATAAGCCCCATTATGCCGGCACAGAATCCTTGTAAAAATAGTCCCCAAACTTTTGTCAACGGAAATACTAGAGCAAAGAGACGCAGACTAAGGAAAGCTACATAACCCATGATAACTGACGCGGCAAAACTATGGAACAAAGTGGCGAAGACTGGTCTAGTAAAACCAGGGTGAGTGCGTTCGTAAGTCCACCAATGGAGAATGGTATTCAAAACAGTACCAAGACTAAATGCTATAGCTAGGACTAGAACACTTGTACCTGTCTGACCACCGACTTTGAGCAAATCTTCAATGAAGAATCTAAAGATTGGGAAAATATCATAAAGACGATACAAGACAAAACCAGAAAAGACCATGAATGAAGCAGAGACGATATTTATGAGAAGTGGTTTGGCAGTCTTTCCTTCTGCATAAAAAGCACGAACAAAAAGAATTACGAGGCTTTGACCAATCGTAGAAAATGTAAATATTGCCAACATTGCTGCTGTCATCCTAGTATCGGCCCAATCAAACTTTCCTGCACCTAATATTGTTCTCACTATCTGCGCACGTAGAACTATGAACAAAACTGTTAACGGCATAGACCAGAAAATAATATGTTGCGCCGCAGCAATCATCTTTGATCTAAATTCAACAATATTACCCTTGAAAATCAAACGTGAAAGTGTAGGAAAAACTGCTGAAGAATAACTAGCACCAATCAAAGTCAGTGGAACTGATTGAAGATTGAAAGCAAAACTAAATATTGATATAGACCCAGTAGCCATCAGAGATGCCAGAGAAACTAAAATAAACGATGCCAACTGATTGGCTGATAAAGTAATAGTTCTTGGTAGAGATGTAGTAACTATTTTCTTTATATCCAACCAATTGATTTTAAAAGTAAATACTGGTAACAACCTCTCATGAATCATAAATGGAACCTGTATACCCATGTGTAAAAATGCTCCTATAGCTACACCTACTGCCAAACCGGAAATACCAAATACAGGATAACCAAACATAACGCCAACGATAATACCTGCATTGTAGACAACTGGACTCAAAGCATAAACCAGAAAACGATAACGCATTTGAGTAAGACTAGAAAACAGATTTGATAGACCAAGGAAGAAAGGCGACAAAAGCATTATTCTCATAGAAACTATCAGGTCTGGCAGAGATGGATCATTAGCAAAACCAGGTAGGACTTTCGGAATAATCCAAGGTGCTATAAAAAATATAACCGCACTAGTAATTATCATTCCACCAAAAAATACGGTGAAGATACCATCTGAAAATGATTTACCTTTTTCTTTTGATGATTCAAATCTATCTATAAAATACGGTAGGAGTATTGAAGCTGAGACCAGAGAACCGATGGTAGCAAAGATAAGATCTGGAATACGAAAAGCGGCATAGTATACATCTAGAGAATGTCCTGCACCAAAAGTGAAAGCCAAAAGTTTGTCACGAACAAGAGCGAGGACAAGTGAAAGCATTGCAAATATAGCCAAGAGATAAGCGGCCTCATGCAGGCCGCGTATTTCTTGTCCTATAAAAGAAAACCAACGCTTTACCATAGTAGAACCATTCTAACACACTTTATTACTATCTCTTCTCTTTGATAGGTAGGCTTGCTCTCTTTTCTGGAGCAGAAGCTTTTGCATCAGCAAAGATAGACTTGCCATTTTTCAGATTGGCCAATATAAGAGCAACTTCTTGATTTTCTGGATTTGTTCTTGCTAGATCTTCAAACTGTGAGACAGCGCCGACAATATTGTTTAAGCGTGCATAAGATAAACCTAGGAAATATTTGGCATTGGCATAATCTTTCTGAATTTTGACTGCCCCATCAAGTGCTTGTACCGCTCCAGCATAATCCTTGATATTGTAATCCAAAATTCCGAGCTGGAACAAAAGTTGAGGGCTTTGAGGATTGAGTTCAACAGCAACTTTGGCAGCTGTAACGGCGTTGACAATATCACCCTTGGCGGCATAGACCTGTGAAAGCAAGAATATTGCATCCAGATAATTATTTTTTACTTGAAGAGCTTTGCCCAAATCTCTAATAGAATCATCATACTTCTTTTGTCTTGCTTCAAAACTTGCCAAAGAAAGATAAATAGAAGGGTTGAACGGATTCATATTTATAGCAGAATTGTAGGCTTTGATAGCATTCTCATATCCACTTTTTATTTGAATATCTGCAGTGGCCTCAGAAATACGAGCCTCGGATAGATAGTTGTAATAATTTGTAGAATCAAAAGCTATAGCTTTTCTAGCATCAATCAAGCCTTGATTTAAAACATTGCCTATCTGTACTACCACTGCCTGAGTAGTTGAAGCTGGAGTCGTTGAATTTACCGTAGCGGCCAACTTTTGAGCAGAAGCTAAAGCTGTCTCAACTTTTGCTCTCCAATATATATCTGATTCATCAAACTTTATTGCTTTTGTAAAATAAGCATTGGCTTTTTCTGCGTTACCGCTCACAGTTAGTTCTTTTACTCCACTACCAAAATATGATAGTGCAATAGTTTTCTTCATATATACAATACCCCAGACTACCAAGACAAGTACGACGACAGCCATGATTGAAGGGAAAATCTTGTACATCTTTGAACCAACCACCGGTAAATAAGACTTAGATCCTGCAGTTGCCGACACAGCAAAGAATATACCTGTCAAAGCAAAAGCAAAGAAGAGAATAGTATGTGATGGTACCGATACAATAGCGATCAACCACAAGAAAACTGACATAGTGAACGAAGAAAGTACCATAAAACGCTCATCTGATTCTTCTGGTAATTTCTTCAATATACGTACCGATAAGATCCCAAAGAAGACAAACAAGAGTATCCATAGGATTGTTCCGACCAAACCCTGAGTAGCGACAAATGTAGGTATCAAACCAAAACCGTTTTGGAATTCGGCTCCCCAAAAATTGGTGGTATTGATCTGAGTCGGTTTGTAAGCCAAGAAAGCTTGATTGAAGTGATTTGGACCGACACCGAATAGAGGATAATTTTGGATAGCAGAAGCACTAACATCAAGAGTCATTTGCCATGGTAGGACTAATTCTGAATATCCTGCACTTAATTTTGCAACAGCTGGTTGTATTATCCCTGGGATCTGCCATGTGAATATTGCAGATATGATAAACAAAACGACAGGTATCCATGCTAGAGATTTGAAAAATGATTTGGTTTTACTCTCAACGGTTGATTTCCTAACCGATTTCCACTTCTCAAAAGAAAGAAATACTGAAAGCCCAAGTAAGATGATCGTGGCGATCATCTGCCATGTCTTGAAACCAGCACTGACCAAAGTTCCAAACGCTGAAAGTACCAACAATACCCAATAAACTACTTTCATCTTAAAAGAGAGTTTTAACAATGACAAAGCTAACAATGAGAGAATAACTACGAGCATAGAGAACGTACCCAAGTTATACCAAGTACCTACCATAGATGAGGTAGCTGAACTAAAAATTCCAAAAGTCATAAACTGTGGACCGAATATAGCTCGGAGTAATTGGAATATAAAGACAACAATATAAGAAGCGACTATTCCTACATAAAGAACTATGGCACGATCTTTTTGACGTGAGATTATGGTAAAAGCGGTTAGACCTGCCAAGAACATAAGTATAATGAAGCTAGCGTTACCAATTTCAAAACCTTGTCCAAATAAGGACTTTGCTACTTGAATACTAAGTAATGAAGATACTATCAATGACACCACAACGAGAACACTTGTTCGCGTAAGACTCTTTGGTGGTAAAACCAATTTTCTCTCTTTTATAGCTATAAAGATAAAAAGTATAGCAGAGATTATTGTCCCAAAAGCTATGACAAAAGTCTTTACCAAATCAAGCGAGATGTAAGGGCTAGGCCAAAAAGCAAGTGGTGCCAAGACTATAGTTGCTAAGAAAACCCAAAAACCGATTGATTCCAATCGATTGGAAGGTTGAGGAACTGCTTCATTATTCATAAGATGTGTAATGCATTATTTATAACCTTGTCATTATAACAGAAATATAAAAAATAAAACCAACTAATCCACAGATAATCCACTTTTCAATGTCTAGTTTCAATGTTCTGCAAAGAAAAACTCGCCCGGTAAGGGCGAGTTTTTCATTTTGGTCATACCATAAGCCGAATTCTGTTCTGATATGTAAACATATCAGTGACAACCATTTATCTAGTCTCGCACTTACGTGCGGGATCAAGCGGTTCTTTCCTCAACTTACTCGCTTTCGCAAGTTAGCCAAGAAACACGACCTTGCACTGAAGTAAGGATTTAGCCGTTGCATATTCATGTTGCCATGAACTTCATCCACCTTGCGATGGAGCTTTCACCTTTCGGATCCAGCGTTTCTGTTCGCACCTCTGGTTATTAACCCGACGGGTATTACCCGCTACTTGCTGTCTAGATTTCTCTAGACCAGTGTTCGGACTTTCCTCATCCTACCTAGCTTTCGCCAAGCAAAACGCGGTTGTCTGGTACAACTAAAGATAGTTTAGCATATCTCAAAAGGCTTGACAAGATGAGTATTTGATAGGTCTAATTAAAATACAATTCCGACAACGAGTAATCCCAACAACAAAAAATCCCTCTGATTTGCCAAAATAAATGACAAGAGTCAGAGGGACTGAGTCCGCCAGCTGGCGGACAAAGGTTCAAAACTAACTTACAAGTTTCTGTTGCGGGACTACGACGCGATGACGGTTCGCGGCATCCCAGCCGTAGTCGTGCGAGAAGCGGTGCACGCGGACCTTGAGACGCCCCGCGTCATCGAAGTACACGTTCGCGACGAAGAACTTTTTGCCGACTTTGAACAGGAAGAACGTTGCATAACCATCCGTACGGAGTTTATCGCGGTGATTCTTCACAAACTCCTTGATCTGGTGTTGTGATAAACACAACTGATCGAGGTTGACGTTAAAACCACCAAATATTCGTGCGAAGTCGCCATCCTCCACCATCTCAAACACTTCTACCGGTGTCTCAACGGTCGGTTTATCTTCCACGTCACAACCGTAGTTCACGAAGTTTGGATCAACCCAACCTGTGAAGACATCCTTGGCGTTAGCGAGATTTTCCTTCCCGCTCGTTTTGGCGATGACAATCTTTTTTCCTTCAAAGATGCGTTTGAGGCAACTTTGGATTGTGACGACGGTATCCTCAGCGATTTCGGCAAACCTTTCTTTCACGAGAACAGTGATCCTGGCGACCACCTCGTTACCACGCGCTCGGACATACTCAATGTTCTGTCGGTTAAGAACGCCTCTCTCAATAAGTCCACGAATCGCTACTCTGGTCGCTTTACGAGTAGCTTTAGTAACCAAAGTCACACATGCCTCAATAATCTGATTTTCACCAACTGATACAACCGATGGTTTTTTCATCGTTGCTACCTTTCTTTATTAGTATCCTTTCGGACACGAGTTTATTTTGTTTTATAGTTCATCTATCAATATCAAAGGGCTACCATAATAATATACAGTTAATGGTGCAATCTGTCAATACAACACAACTGGGTAAGTAATATTATATCCCCATCATGCAAAGACCTTTCTTTCAATCTTCTTCAGACGACCATCAAAATGTACATACTCTTGTCTCCTAGCGTAATGCGTCATTATATAATCTAACTGATTGACCGAATACGTATGGTTGCGATCAACTTTTTTATCCAATTCATCAATCCTATCAGAAAGCCTATGTTCTACTTTGAAAAGTTCGGTCTTTGTCATGATAGCGAGACCGTCAATCAAATCCTCTAAACGAGCAAAGGATGCTTCTGTTTTGACGGCAAGACTTTCAAGATCACTCTTTGTAGCAAATCTTTCAAGATCTTTCTTGGTAGCGAAATTTGCAAGAGAATCAGCCAAATCCTTCTTGGTGGGAAAATTCTCAAGATCTTTCTTTGTAGCGAAAGTTTCAAGATCTTTCTTGGTAGCAAACCTTTCGAGGTCTTTCTTTGTAGCAAAAGCCTCAAGATCCTTCTTGGTAGCGAAATTTACCTGAGAATCAGTCAGGTCTTTCTTTGTAATGAAATTCGCTTGAGAATCAGTAAGATCCTTTTTGGTAGCAAAATTACCTAGAGTCTTTGTGATCAACTCCAGTGAATTTGCTA
Source organism: Candidatus Paceibacterota bacterium (assembly GCA_041666915.1). Taxonomy (NCBI): domain Bacteria; kingdom Bacillati; phylum Minisyncoccota; species Minisyncoccota bacterium. The sequence goes on along the minus strand of JBAYFZ010000001.1, from coordinate 106,857 downwards.
TTGCTTGAAGAGTAATCTCTTTTTTAACTGATTCAATATTATTCACCCCGTAATTTTACTCCAAAAAAATATTTTGGGAACTATTCAACAGAAAAATTTTATGTCGGAACTACTTTTTTTACAAAATTTTACTTTTTCTTCCCCTTCACCTTCCCTACCAACCAAGAACTTGATTGGACTTTGCCACCTTCACCGATGTTATAGATCATATCACAACCGATTTCTTCGCAGACAGGAATTTCTGGAACATTCTTATTTGTTCGGTCACCACCATTGGCAAAAATGTGTGGTTTGATGTTTATAAGTTCATCACAAACACTCATGTCAGCAGGATCTTCTGGGTGCGAAGTTATAACTACTTCATCAACAGATTCAAAAGCTTCAATTATCTCTTTTCTCTCATGTTGACTCATGAAGGCATAACCTTTCTTGGCCTTCAACCAATTGTCATTGTTGAGAATGACCACAAGTCTATGTCCCAACTTCTTGGCTTCATTGAACATACGAACATGTCCTATGTGTACAGGGTCAAAACCACCACTGACAGCGACGACAATCTCCTTGTTCTTCTTATTAGATTTTTTACTTTTTAATGTCTTCTTTTTCATAGAAGCAGTGAAGTTGACCAATTTCTAATTACTAATTTTTAATTTCTAAATAATGACCAAATTCCAATTACTAATTCCAAGACATTTAAACATTTCTTAGAAATTAGTAATTAAAAATTAGAAATTTTAAGACGAACGAAGCGACGACAAAATGTGCCAAATTTGGAAGTTTTAAACAATTTCGCAAACTCCCGACGCGCAAGCTAGTTCTTTTTTAAGATCCGTCTCATTCTGCTTCTCATAAGTAATGATCTTTGAATAATCCACATGTTCCATACGCTTTGCCAATTCCTTGTAAGTCTTCTCATCAATAGACTCATATGGTGCAAGCTTGTAAACAGCATCTTCGCGAGGCAAGAATGAAAGACCTCCGCAAATATCCCAATTTTCATAAACCCAGTTTGCAACTGCGATCCATTCATCATTACCAACAGAAATAGTAACTGAAGGATTGTGTTCGGTATAATTTTCCTTGACCATCTTCCAATATTCCAACTGCTCTATACCTGACTGATCGTCGCGGAATATAGAACCACTTGGAGCTTTGACTGGGAATTCTAATACGTAGGTCGTAGCTGTCTCTGGAGATTGTCCTACTTCTGGAAAATGTGGTACACCCTGATCCCTAAGCATTTTGAATAGAGCGTCAGTGGCAGAAATACGAATACGGCGAATGTAATACTTTGAATGTCTTGGGTGCATACCTGATGAACAATCTACGGTCTGAGACAAAGTACCTGAAGGTTTAACGCAAGTAATAGCGGTTGATTCGTTGATACCAAAACGCTTTGAATATTCTTTGTTAATCTTGATAGCCTCCGCCTTGAGTTTGCGCATAACTTCTGGTTTGCGAACAACGGGACAATCCCATTGACCAGTGATAGAGACTCCCAAAAGACGCTCTTTTTCACAATGTTCTTTCCATTCTTTTGAAAGATATTGGAAATTTGTGAGAGATGCTTGGTAAGTACCGAGAATCGTTGCAATACGCATTTTCTTTATGAGGGTTGCTTCGGTATCTTCGGCACGAGCGACAATCTCTGATAGATTACAAAATTGTTTTGATTGTAGAATGATCTCTCCGCAAGGGTTTGTACCGATAGGACCGATGATGTGATTACCTGTTTGATCAAAATACCCTTTGTATTCTTTGAGAACTTTGATACGACGTTCTGGTAAAGTCTTTGCCAATGAACCACGATTGAATATTCCACGCTCTCCAGAACGACTCTCAACAAGTGCCATCCATTCTTTGAGAAATTCTTCGTTGGTTGGCTTGATCATATAAACAGCAGAATTGTTTGCGAGCATACGATGAGGATGAGTCATGTAGAAAGCACCTTTCTTTGCATCGCGAATCTGCTCATCACCAAGATCTGACAAAGAGATCATGGCACTTCTTCGTACACCTCCAGAAACGACGCAATCTCCGATCATACAAATAATATCGTGAAGGTCTATGTTGCGTAGACGGCGTCCCTGACGAGCAAACATAATCTGACGTGAGAAAGCCAAAAGTCTCATGAGAGGAGCCGGACCAGATGATTTGCCACCCATAGTCTTGAGACGTGCACCTTCTGGTCGTAGTTGTGTAAAATCAAATTCTATATCTTTTCCAGACGCCCAAGTCTTCATACCCAAAGCAAGAGAATCTGCCCAACCTTCTTTACTATCTGGAATAACGTGTGTAGGTAATTTTTCTCCAGTCTGCATCATAATCTGAGGAAAACGTTCTACATTTGTACTCTCTACTGACCAACCTGCTCCTGTACCACACATAGAAATGTACATAATCTCCGCCAAATCTTGGAATGATTCTGGAGCAATAAAAGAACAGTTGTAAGCACAGACATTTGTGGTTGCAGCAGGTTTACCAGCGAACTGAAGTAAACGCATTGATGGCATAGCTTGCTGATTGAGGATGGACTCGCGAACTTCTTTGTATTCACTTTCCTTGAGCTTGTCACCTAGATTGACTTTCATAAATTCAACGTAACGATTGACTGTTTCTATCCAAGTCTCACGGCGATTTTCAGCTTCAATCCATCTTGAATACGAACGATAGTATACAAATTCGCCCAAAGCATTACGGAAATATTTTTGAGAATCGGTAGCAAGCTTGCGAACATGTTCTGGAACTTCAAAACCTACAGCACGAAGTCTTGCACGTTCTTCACGATACAAAACGTAATGTTTTGCAGCCTTCACATAGTCAGCACGCATGAGTTCTTGCTCAACTATATCCTGACAACCTTCAACTGTTGGAATGAAATTATTAAATTTCCTCTTGATGCGGATAAGTTCAGCATAAACTTGGTTTGCGACAACTCTGGCTTCTTCCAAAGAACCTTCATTGACTGCATTCATACCTTTCCAAGTAGCAGTAACTATCTTTTCTAGATCAAAAGGCACTATTCGACCATCTCTTTTAATAATTGTGGGGACAGAAGGAGCCTTGACCGCTCCTTTGGCGGTTGTTTTTTTCTTTTTGGGCATAATTGGTGCGCAGGCGGCTGCGTACTTATTCCGGCGACCTAGAATTTTGTTATTTACACAATCTTCCGGGGACGACGAAAGAAAAGGATTAACCTTTTCCTCTGCTAATAATTTTTTTGACAACTAACAATAATTTTTTCGTATCGACCGAAGAAATTATTTTTTGATTCTTGAGATCATTGTACATCCAAGTCTCACTTAAAAAAACTGTGGATAGTGAGTTAGATCACAAATTGAAGAGGAGTTCCAGTAGCGATACCAAAATCTTTTGCAGAACCAGCATTAAGTTCTAGTACGTACATAACTGGTTCAGTAGGAAAGAAAATATCTGGGTAAGTACTAGTTGCGATACCGGAAGTTACACTAGCGACAGTTTTGTCTTCACGAATCCAGACTATATCAATCGGAAATAGCATATCTTGCATCCAAAATCCCCTACTTGCAGAATCAGGAAATGCAAAAATCATACCTTCTTGTTTTGATATTGAATCGCGTCCACCTAAGCCCAGTTCTTGATCATCTGAACTTGTAGCGACAAAGGTATTGATGGTTCCATTTGGAGCTCCCACTGAAATAGTACTGAGCTTACTAGAATTTTGCTGTACATAATCATCAAAACTTGGTACTGATTTTGTTGATACTAGGTAATATGTCAAAATGACTAGGCCAATAATACCTACAATGATAAATATAAAAGCTGATGATGAACCCTTATTTGTTTTCATTTTTATAAAAAGTTATGCTACCATTCTAACATACTAAATAATATAGCAAATTAGCCAACATGAACCCTATAAATTATCTGCCAATATTAGTCGCTTCTCTAGCAAGTTTCGCCATAAGCTCACTCTGGTACTCCCCTATACTATTCGGTAAAGAATGGGTTGCCCTATCCGGTACCGATATGAAAACTATAAATCCAAAAACTGTTTGGAAATCATACATCGCTCAATTCTTCATTACCCTCATCACTTTCTCGGTCTTGGCTTTTCTTATCAGTATGGCCAGTGTTAGAAGTTCCACCGATGGTGCCTTCTTGGGATTATTGGTCTGGCTAGGTTTTGTCATTCCATCTTTACTTTCTGGACTTCTTTGGAAAAGAGAATCATTCACTCTAGTTCTCATAGATGCCATCAACAACTTGGTGGTTCTCACTATTGGCGGGGCTATTATTGGAGCTTGGAGGTAATATTGACAAAAAATAAGTCGTAGATATACTAACCATTGGCAGGATGGTTCTTTGAACAAAGATTATTCGATTCTCCTTTAAAAAGAGAACAGGCTAAACCCCTTACCTGTGCGAATGCAAAACGTGCAAAAGAGGTGTCGTGGGAAATCTCCAACATCAGGTGAAATGACCGCTTAATTCTATTCTACAGTTATTCCGATTTCGCTAAAGCGAGGCGGGACTATTGTTTTGCGAAGAATAGGATGATGTCAGGATAGAAATATTCTGATATAAATCAAACAGTTGACCAGAAGGCTGGTCAATTCCGAGTTAAGTGGCCCGATTATCCCAAGTGTATTATGTCTTCCGGCCGGAGTCATACTGCACAAATCCGTCTCAAATATTCCCAGAAACAGGACGTTTGTGATAAGCCTAAACTAGATCCCCCTGCTCCGAATTGACCGATCCTTACAGGTCGGTCTTTTTTTGTATTAAATTGTTCCTTGTCGTATTACTTTTTGATGTTCTTTTCTATGCGCTCTCAAATCCGTAAAAATCTTTGTAAAAATTATTAATAACGATGAAAGTGGTAACCATACTTCACCTGCGTTCATTAAAAACGCGATCAAAAATACCGATATGTGCATTATTATGATTCTGCCATACGGAGGAATCGATTTAATTTTATCTTGTCTTTCTATCCACACCTTATATTCTTGACTCAAGATAAAATTTTGCACAAAGGATACTCCATGACTTATAAAAAGAAGTGCAAGCGGTATTAAGAGTGTTATTATAGTGTCTTTAAAATAAATAAACATCACACTAAGTTCAACTCCTTTGCCTTTAAATATCAAACCGGAAAGTATAGCAATCAAATGGCCGAACATAAAACCGCCAAAATGTATTAAGAGAAATAAGAAAAACAAAAATAACTTAGGAAACCGTTTAAACTTAGTCTTATCTAAAATAAATGCACAAATTAATTTAAAAAACCAAAAGAAACCTATAATAGCACTCTCAGCCCAATACAAAATAAATACATCTGGTAAATTCCAACCCAAAAACCATACACCAAACAAAGGTAACAGGTTAACAACAATCAAGAAAATCTCTGAGAAATCACGAGGAATTGGACTAAAATCATTTGTCTTCATTTAAATAGAAATTTAAAACTTTATTAAATAATATCATGTTTCAAAAAGAAAAACCCGAGCCTAAACCAGAGCACTTTTCTACTTAAACAACTTATGAAAATGTGACGGAAAATCCGTCACATTTTATGAAGTTTGAATTTACAGAAAAGGGTTAGTTCAATATTGCTACTCGCCTACTTATGGTGATATTTCTCACCTTTGAGTATCGTAAAACCTCTATATATCTGCTCCGATAAAATACTCCTTGCAAGTTCATGTGGAAAAACGAGTGCCGAAAGTGATATGGAAAAATTGGCTTTTTCTTTGACCTTATCATCAATGCCGTAGGCACCACCAATTATAAAAACTAAGTTTTTTACACTTTCATTCAGACGCTTACCTATAAATTCAGAGAAACCTATAGAATCAAGTGACTTCCCTTTTTCATCAAGTAAAACTACGTAGGAATTGTCAGGAATAATTTTCATCATTTTCTCACCTTCTTCCTTCATATCCGATGGCGATATAAATTTCCATTCAATTGGAGAATAATGAGCAATGCGTGACGTATACTCCAAAACAACATCTTCACCTAGATAATTTTTTGGTTTTCCCGGGGAGATTATTGTTATGTTCATGGTTATTTTTTAGACTATTTTCAACTCTTGTCTATCAAAACCAAAATTTTTTTCATCAATAAGCCCAATCATTGTTGGCGTCAATTTGTACCAACAATCACCATCTAAAACTTCTAAAGCTTTGCAAATGTCAGGAATTCTATGACTTCTCTTTGTCCAATGCTTAGCAATCAGATCAATTCTAACACCTTCCAATCTTTCTGCCTTTCCTTCAAATTGAATACCGAGATTTGGCTCTTTTTTATTAGTGCTGAGAGTAATAGTTCCAGAAACTTTATCATTTTCCATTATAGCTTTTGAATGTCTGCAATCTGGACTTGATAACCAATAAATATTCAAATCGTCATCGTATACAAAGATGACATCCGCAACCCAAACACCATTTTTATCTGATGTGCCTAAACTCATAAGATGAGTGTTGCTCAGGACTTCAATGACTCTTTTACGGATGTCTATCATAATCAAAGTATAGCAGAGAAGATATCAAAAAACTCTTACCATTGACTTAGTCGTAGTGAATGTACATAATGCAATCAGACTTAAGAAATGTATGAAAACTAAAAAACGTAGAATACCGGTGGCCAAACCGATGACCAAGCGCATCTTTAGGTTTACAGACAGATCGCTTATTGGAAAAAGAGTCTCGTTCCATGTAGAAAATGAGGGCGACTGGACCGGAGACCTTACAGGTACCCTGATTCTCGATCATGGGGAGCTCAAGATCGAAACAAGAAATAGTGGGGTTCTGACAATAGGCAAAGGCTTTGATGTCTACGGAAGTACCATTGAAGCAATCTAAAAAAACTAGATCAATTCACACGAAAGCAAAGATGAAATACTCTTTGCTTTTTATTTTGAGAGTGTGAACCATTAGGTTGGCTTTCAAAATTGATGACTGATAGAAATTACATAAAAAAATAAAGATATCGCTTGAATCATTTACCTAAGAAGAAAAGAAAAATTATACCGATAACATACAAAGCAATCATAAAAAGCCAGGTTTTTATTGTGCCCCAAAATACTTCAAAATCCTTATTCTCATCTATTGTCCACGAACAAGAGTACCCACTATAACCTCCTTCAATAAAAATTTCAGAAATTTTGCCATTTCTCTTAGCAAGGATTACGTGCCCAACCATGATAAATATGAAAAGTGCAGAGATAATATACAAAGAAATATTATCAAAAGTTTCAGCTATTGGGCCTGTAATAAAATTAAAAGCTTTTCCATACAAAAGCACACCAAATCCAATTACGACCATAATCCAAATGTTCGCTATTAGATAATATGATTTTTCTTTTAAACTTGACATGGACTAAATTTTACCACATCTTTAAAAATTTATGTGGATTATATTTTAATCAACGATTTTCATACTAGCTACAACCTTTTTAAAATCATCCATGTAATTCCTTATCGGCTTAGCACTATCACTCTTAAGTACATAATTAATGATTGAAGAATACATATCCTTCGTAGTTTCCTTCTGTACTATCTCATTTTCCTCATTCGAATTCGCAACCGGCATAAACCTGATATCTGGCTGAATAACTACCATAGAATTACGCTTTATAAAATATAAAGTATAAAACTGATTAGCAGACGTCCCAATGGTAGTACCTATAGTCGAAACATAAGCATCCGTGGCATACAATTGTGGAAATGCTGATGATTGATACTGAGGATTCGAAGCTAAATTCTTACGAAGCTCAACCAAATCAATTCCGCATACCATCGTACTGTTTTCGGTTTTTATGAGAGGAATATAGTATTCCACATAAGACGTACTTGTACCGATATGCTGAAGGTTTGAAAACCAGATAAGATAATCCTCTGCTTCCAATTGCCCATTCCGAGCGTACGTCTTCATCTCTGGACAACTCATTGAATTTGCTTTTTCGACGATAACATGTCCCAAATAAGCAGGATATTCAAACTCCAACCCCAAAGTCCTATCGAAGAATTTCTTCCATGAATTTTCAGCTACCGGATTGAATTTTATAGTCGAAAGTATCTGCTCGGCTATATTTTTTGCTTGAGCCGAAACAGCCGTCATTCTTATATAAAATTGTTTATCTGGGAAACAAAGTGTCCTACCTATAGATGTTTTGTTGTAACTCCACTTACCATCGCTTACTTTTAAGCCCAAAATTTCAGGTTGATCATACCCATTTCCGCTGCAATTCTGATGACTCGTAAATGATATCTTAACCTGATTTTTAAAATCACTACCCCACGAAGAATCAGTAACAGTTAAGGAGTAGATACCTCTTTTATCACTAGTCGTTGATATAACCCAGTTCGTAGGATATTTAAATGAAATATCAAAATTGGAATCAGAGCCACTAGTCCAATCTGTTGTATCAACAACAGTTGTCGTCATGTTCACCAAAGATACCATCAATGAATCCGATGTAGTTGCCACAACAACCGTATCAGTTGAAACAAATTCTGAGACAGGTGAGCTTACATTTCTTGAGAAAAGATACGCCACAACACCAAGTACTATAACAACAAAACAAGATGTTAAAATGATTTTATGTGGTTTGGTGATGTTAATTTTACTCATGTCTTATCTCTTACCATTACATAAATTAAATCATACCATAAATATAGAAGGTATTATTGACCTTTATTTTGTTAAAAAAATATAAAGATAGAAAAGTATAAAAAATGACACAAAATATATCAGCGCATATAAACCATAAATATTATGAGGAGTATACGCTACTTTAACTAACTATTGCGATAACAATAAGTTTTTTACGCACGGCTTAAAGCAACTGCAATTATATTGACCACATTCAAGACCGTAGAAATTATCCCCAATGTCAGACCTGCTGTTCCCCATATTCTAGAACCTCCCTTTCTGGCCTGAGATCCAAACATAACGGCGATAATTGCCGCAACCAATCCAATCATCAATGCCACAAGAGCAGGCAACTTAATATGGAAAATACCCATCCACACCCAAGGGAAAAAGAAAATAGCAGAAATAATAACACTTATAATACCCTTAAAAGATGAACTCATGATTTTTTATGTTTTTCTAATAAGACCAATTATAACATAATTCTGTGACCCTATTGCGTAGCTTTCAGGACTACAAATTCTCACTATTTATTATTTTTGATTTAATTAGGAAATGATCAAATGTCTTAATAATAAGAGAAGAGTTGTATGCCCCAAAAGTAAACGGATCAAGAAATTGATCACGCATCAGGGAATTCTCTGTCGGTCTAAAAGCATTAAAACCAATTTTCCCAGCCCCTTCAAAGCATCCTGTGCCGGCAATGTTACGCCAAGGGGCTTCTTTTTGACATTCATTTAAAGTACCATAAAAAATATTTTTCTGGGCTTGAAAAATCGACTTCAGTTTCTGAATATTTATCTGGACAGGAGTCGATTTTTGTTCAGGAAAAAGCACATATTCATCACCAAGATCCGAAAAAGTATGCCCAAATTCATGAACAAATGTTCTTTGGAGAGAGTCAATATCTGCGAATTGTGTAGGATCTGAAAACTTGAAGTACGGCATTGCAACCACAATACTTCTGGCTGAAGCCCCAACCTCTTGATCGTATGCATTTCTATCATGAACCTCCACAACATAAGAATTTGGGTATTGACAATTCTCAGCTAATTTTAAAATGTCTTCTCTTGGACAAGAATTATTTATAAGCGTACATTGTTCAAGAGGATATGATTTATCTATATACCAAAAATTAAAAAGATCTTTATTACCTCTGAAAGGATCAATGGAAAAAAGTCCATGGCCAATAGCATTGAGATCTATTAATTTAGATGAAACTTTTGTGAAAACTTCTGAAAATGATTCTCCAATTACATTAGAGTATCCACTTCCAACAAAAACTAAATTAAATTTGTTTTCATTAACATTATCAATATTGTTTTGAGAGTACACTGCTTTACATAAATTTTTTGATACATCCTTAAATGTAAATTCGCGGACAATAGAACCTAGGACTTTCTTCTTAAGTGAATCTGTGCCACTTACACTAAATTTATACTGCTTCTGCCCGCTTTGTAAATTACTCGTATTCCACACATTATTTGCACAATAGAAAATATTTTGAGTTTTCTCACATTCAAGTTCAATAACAGCTACGACACGACCGTCAGGTACCGATACTTCAATATTAATATTTTTTAGATCAATTTCTGACAAACTATTGCTCATATTAAAAATCGTAGATATCTCAAAAACTTGTCCTAAAGAAAACTCAGTTATATTTGCTCCCCTATGAGGAGTTGGGAGCAATTCGACGTTTACTAAATTTAGTGTAGATGTTGATATAGGTAATTGTCTAATAAGGATATCTCCCTTCTCTTGTACTAAACTATCCATATTACTATCTTCAACGAAATCTTTATCAATTATAGAAGTCAATTTTTTTAACGTCCCTGCATAATATGCCCCACCAGCAATAAGGAGTAGAGTTAATAATCCAATTATACTTTGAACAACAAAACCTTTCTGTAAATTTTTCATATTACCGTAACTTTACAATACAAAAATAGACCTGAACAGTGTATAAGTTCTTTAGTATAAAAAATATTTGGCTCTACTTAGCTCTAAAAAATTTGTGACCTTACCGGGAGTCGAACCCGGATTACAGCCTTGAGAAGGCCGTGTCCTAACCATTAGACGATAAGGCCCTGTTTACCCTTCGTAGTTTTAACGAAGGAGGGCTTCGCTCTTCTTTACAGTCAGAGCTTCGCAGGGCAGGCCCCTACAAAACCCTACTTTCTACTACCCAAGCAGTGTATAGGTTTTCCACAGTTCTTTCAAGTAGGGTCAAAAATGAGCTTGACTTTTGGGTATTAAACATGCTATAATGGTAACAGAAATCTCAAGATAACCTTGGGATAAAAGAGAAAGATTGTACAATGAAAACTTTGATTAAATCTGCTTGCTTTGCGGTTGTTCTATTGGCTATGGCCAATACTACCCAAGCCCAATTGAGCTTCGGGGTTAGTGTCCGGATTGGTAGCGGGAACGGATCTTCGTTCTGTCGGACTCCTCCGCCAGTCGTATATGTCCCAGCGCGACCTGTTGTAGTTCATCAACCAGTCTATAGTTACGCTCCAGTGCAACGAGTCTATGTGGCACCGGCGCCATGTCAACCGTCTCCTCGATTTGTACCCACTCACTCCGGGTACCCGATCATAACGGTACCAATGAATTCTCAACGGTACTTTATGGAGAGGACGGCGCACACGTACGGTCTCAAGACCGAACGACAGGCGCCGGCACCACGACAACAACATTCTGGCGTGTACGGTTACCACAGGTAATCTCCCGCCTCACTAGGTCGTCATTCTTAACTGAATGGCGGCCTAATTTTTTTACTTTCATACACATACATTTAACAACAACTCCAATCAGGTGTATTATTGAGCCATGAACTACACAGAATCATCACCAGCAGAAACACCTAAAGCAAAAGATGTTGGTGCTGAAATTAATAAACTTCTAGACGGTCCCCCATCGAGCAATTATAACCTTCGTCAGATGCAACTGGCGGTAGAAAAATTCGTAACAGAACATCCAGAAGAAACACTAGATCATGACCGATTGGAAAGTATTACATTTGAATGGGCAAACAATTCAAAATGGTCAAAAGCTTTTAGTGATATCGTCCATAACCCCGCATTTCAAACACACCCAAGATTTCAAGGTAATATAAAGAACATTACACTTGAAGACGTACATCACCAAATAGAAACTGGAGAAATGCCTTTATAATAATATAATAATATGGAATCATTCAAATCTACAGAAGAGGCTGGTGTCAAGGAATTGTTGGACATTGAGAAAGTAAACGAAGAAATAGACGAGAAACGTATCAAACTAGAAAGTTTCCGAGGTCATAAACATTTTAGTGAACAAGAGATTGATAAAGATATCAAAACTTGTGACGTTCTTAAACATAAATTTGAAAATAGGAGGAATTCTCAAAACGAAGAACGACGTGAGCAATCTGAAAGAGGTTTAGCGGCAGAATTCGCATTTCGTAATGTAATGGAAAATTATGGTTGGCTTGCTGAAAAAGTCAAAATGATCGTAACTTCACAATACGATGACTTTGTTAGAGGTATAGATTCTGTCGCTCAGATTGAGATTGATCCCAAGCATTCAGAGCATCTCGGTTTCGCCATAGATTTTGCCACGGGCACAAATGATATCGGAGAAAAGTTACGCCGAACATTTGATGACATTGACCTTGGCTATACACCAGCAGTCAAATATTTTGAATCAGAAAAGACAGGTCAAGTTAAGAATTTTAAATTACCAAGAATTGTAGTAGGAGCTGGACACGAGTCTCTAGAGCGTCTAGTATCATACAGTTTTGAAATCATGAACGGTTCTGCCATAACAGAATCGGTTAGAAATGAGATAAAAGAAGACCCTTTTCGTTTCGTCCTTTTCGGAGAAATACAAGCTCAATTGTCAGTATTTATAAATAGATTGGAAAAGGTCATAGTTGAAGCCAATAAACAAAACAAGCAAGAGATCATGGAACGCGCGACAACTTCTCTTGAAGTGCACAAAAACACTCTGGCAGTCATTCAAAAATTAGCAGAAGAAGCTGGAGCGGATATAAAGACAATACAACAACATATCCGAGGTGACGCTTTCGCTATGCAAATGAGTAAAGACCTTTCCCTTCTATCTTTTACTCCTATTGATCTGGATCGTAAACCATAATAATTGCTGTAAATAATCCAAGAAAAAAGGTCCCGAGCTTGTGAGGGACCTTTTAATTTGATTTATGTTATTTTTTTATTTACATATTAATCACTTTTCTCCTTTTGCCGACCTGTCACATCATCAAACTGAGCTTGCGTAATGTCGCCTTTTTCTTTGAGCCTAATAAGATGAGCATCGGTGTTGATCTGTTCTATCCGTCCCCGCGCCCTTTGTTTTTTCAAGCGAGCGAGAATGGCATCTGTTTTATTTGTACTACTTGTTTTCATGCCGTTTAACATACTAACATGAATGGTTAATTTTGTCTAGTGGTCGCAAATTATCATGTTCCTTCTAGGAAGGACTGTGTAAATCCGCCCTATTTCTGATATTTCCTCATCACTTCTTCCTCCACCTCTGCCCCAGGTCTACCAAATGATAATGACGACAACTCTTTGAGTTTATCTACTTGTTCAGCATTACCTTTTTCTGGACGTGCAATGACGACATTAAACGGTTTGACAGGACGACCTCCGGCTAACAACTTCACATAAGCATTGAAGTTATCCAGATTTGTAATATCGGTATGAGTGAAGGTTGGCACGAATTGTTTTTCCAAAAATTCAGCATCTTCGGTACCAACACGGAATACTACCATTGAACCAACGTTACCAAAAACAGCATTCTTGATCTTATCATCAAGCTGAGCTATGAACTGATGAGCAACGGTGAGTCCAAGACGATATTTGCGTGCTTCAGAAAGAATAGTAGCGATAGAATCCGTGGTTACATTTTGGAATTCATCCAAATAAAGGAAGAAATCATTCATAGGTTTACCAAATGAATCCACACGAGAGAGTGCTGCCATAAGTATTTTTCCTACGAGAATAAGTCCGATTAGATGAGAGTTGATGTCGCCCAACCTTCCCTTGGAAAGATTTACTAACAAAATCTTTTTATTATCCATGACTTCACGCATATTGAATGAAGATTTTTCTTGAGCAATGATCGGTCGCATTATTTCATTTGCCAAAAATACATCAAACTTGGAAGTGATATACGGTACAACGTTTGCAAGTGACGCTTCCCCACCAGCTTTCTCGGCGATCTCTTTCCAAAACTGGACGATGATGGGATTTTTACATTTTGATATTTTCAAATCACGAAAAGCTTTGTTGGACATTACTCGCGAAACATCCAAAAGAGTACAACCTGAATCTGGATCTTCTACGACTAGTCCCGTAGCATTACGGAAATATTGTTCAAAGATTGGACCCATAGACTCTGGGGTACCACCATATAACTTTTGGAAAATATTGAACATTTCGTTTATTACGAATGTTTTTTGTTCAGGAAAACGTCGGTCGTATTCAAGCATATTCAAAGCCATCGGTCTGTCGGTAGAAGCTGGATCAAAATAGACAACATCTTGATAACGATTGGCTGGAATATTGGCCAAAATATCTACAACATCAGAACCGTGTGGATCTACGAAACAGACACCGTGTCCATCATTGATGTCTTGAATGATCATATTCTTCAAAAGAGTGGTCTTACCAGTACCAGTTTGACCGATAACATAAAAATGTCGCATGCGGTCTTCTGGGGCTATAAAGACTTTGTTTTCTTCTCCACGATGTAAATTTGTACCAATGAGAGTTCCTTCTTTAGGAACATCCAATGGAGCTGGTGAAGTACCAGCTTTGGATTGTTTGAGCTGTGGCGCAACATGTCCGACATGAGTAGCTGGGAAATGTAAACAAGTCGTTATTTCTTCAAGATTCAAAACAATCTGTTCTTTTTCATTGAAAGTACGAAGAGAAAATCTTTCCAACAAATCTTCCAACTTACTTTTTTCAACCTTATTCCACGCAATACGATTGCCATGACCATTTTCAAATTGGTTGAAACTAGACTCCAGATCATGGAGAATACCTTCGGCTTCAGATTCTGTACCAGCTGAGGCTACAATTCGGATGTTGACCGAAACAAAAGGACTCTTTAATTTGCGAGTAAACTGATCCAAAGAAGTCTGGTCTATAGCATCAGCTCTTTTGATTTTTTCTTCTTTCTCTTTATCTATCTTTTCTTTACTTTTGAACATACTGAAGACATCTTTGACTATAGCGCCACTTACAGACTGATCTATCTCTTTCAAAGCGTCCCCTATTTTTTCTCCCTTTTTTATCTTTTCTAATGACTTTTCTGAACTTCTCATAAGTTCATCATTTCTTGATCCAATAACAAACTGTATAGCAGCACCCTCTCCTTCACGATTTATTTTAGAGAAACTGTTCAAGATAGAACCAAGAGGATCTACATCAAAACTTTCGTAAGACTTCAATGGGTACAAAAAGTGCTTGTACAGACTGGCATATGAAGCAACTGAAATGCCTTTCTCATTGAAAATATTGTAATCATCTCTATGTTCATGAACATGAGCGCCAGCAAAGATGGCCTGAATCTGCTTTTCAAATAATTCCTTGCGAGAAGTCGGTACAGAAACGTAGAAAATAAATTCTTCACTACCATTGGCGTTGGCTACTTCAACAGTAAACCAAGCAGGATTCTTTTTGTCATCGGAAATAGAAAGCATGGCGGAATAAAACTGTTCCATTCCAGAGATAAGTTCTTTTAACTGCTTGTTCTTATTTTCTTCTAAAACTTCTGGCAAACTAACTTCAAAAAGAGTCATATGCAAAGGTTTCCAGAGTTCATCTTTTTCCTTAAGGTCAAGGATCGGATATCCAGAAGCAATAAATTGAATGAGGAAACGATGAAAATCATCCATTAAGTGTGGATTATTCATTCTTTCCAAAACTGACATAGCGTTACGAATACCCTTTTCTTGAAGAACACCTATGAGTTGTTCAATCTGCTGATCATGAAGCTCTGGTCGGAGTTGGAGAGTTATAGCTTCTGTCTCATGAGACTTTAGAGCAAACTCTGGATGTAAAACCTCTTTTGGTTTGGTCTCTGCATACTGCTTGATGGTCTCGTTGACAGCTTGATGTGGAGCTAATTCTATACCACTTTCTTTTGCCCGCTCTGCATGTTGAACGGCTACTTCACGAAGACGCGCCAATTCTTCTTGTGGATTAGTAATCTTTGTTCCTTCAAATGTAGGATTCATGAGGAAATTATAACACTACTTGTGTATTGTGCGAATTCACTAACAAGTGGTTTACATTGCCTCAATTTGTTACAATTATCGTATTATAGGGTTATAAGTTCAAAATCCTTTCAATTAACCAAACAAAAACATGAGTTTCGAAAATCCATTTGCAGAACCAGTAGAACCAACACCAGCAGAGGTACCGGCAGAAGTTCCTGAAAACAAAACTGAAACTGAAGGAAAAACAAAGTCTATTGATCGTTTGGCAGAATACGATAAATTGAGGGCTGATGACAAAAATACAGAAGGTTGGAAAACAGAAATTATTGATGTAGTCAATTCTTATAATGTTAAGACTGGGGCAGCAGAAGTCCTGATGAGCCCAAATACATTCTGTCCCAGTGGTAATCCAGATAATAAGGTGCGCAATTATAGATTATTGAAATGGTTTGATAAAAAAGGACAAGAAAGAAACATTACTAACACAGCTTTTAGGAGTCCTAAAATTGATATTACCAATGAACAAGCATCAATCTCTATGATGGAAAATGGAGAGACTTCCGATAATCTTACAGAAGTTGATCCATCAGAAGCAGAGACGGTAATAATAAATAAAGCCGATGTCCCAAAAGATATTTCTGAGGATGAGACTGTGATATTAGAAAAACCCGACACTGAAAGCCCTCCTGTTGAGGCAGTAGCAGAGCAACCTTCTGAACAATCACCAATTGAAAATTCTAATATTGAAAAGGAGACGGAAGAACAATCATGGGAAAGACTAGAGGCCGATAACAAAGAAACAAATGAGAATTGGAAAAGGGCTGAGGTCATAGTAATTGATCCTGGCGGTCAAGAAAGAGGAAGGGCCAGAGTCTTAATAAGTCCAAACACGTTCAAGATTCCAGGATACCCTGGTCAACGTAATTACAGACTAGAAGAATTAGTTGATTTTGAAGGAAATAAACAAAGAACAGATGTTGAAAAGTCACTAACCGCTATTCAAAGAGATGACGGACGTTTTGTTATAACAGTAGGAGAATAAAATTACTTCTTCTCCAACCACTCTTTTTCTTGCCTAACGAGCAAACTGTCAGCTTTTGATGGTTCTTTCAGGAGCGCTTTTACTACCCTCTCCATACGCATTGATTGAGAACCTTTAACTAGGATAATATCTCCAGTCTTAATTTCTTTAGCTAAATACTCAGACGCTTCAATTGAAGTCTCAAAACTATGGATCATTTCTTTTGAAAAACCGTCCTTCACAGCTTCTTCAGCAGTCTGGCGCGATCGTAGACCGACTGTAACCAACATTGAGGCTGAACCAATAACTTCTTTACCAACATGGCGATGTTCTTCTGCAGAATAATTTCCCAATTCCATCATATCTCCTAGGACAACGATTTTTGCACCGGTTGTTTCCAGACCTTTCAAAGTCTGTAGAGCTGAAAAAACTGCGTCAGGCGATGAATTGTAAGTGTCATCTATGATCGTTGAACCATTAATTCCAGAGATGAGATTCATTCTACCTTTTGGAGCTTCATAATCAGCTAATGAATTTGCAATTACCTCCGATCTCATACCACGAGCTTTACCGACAGAAGCAGCTGCAAGTAGTGGATACATATACACGTTACCAATTACATTTCTAAGAGTAATCGGTAAAGTGCTGCCATCAAGATTCAAATTGAAAGTTAATCCGACTGGAGAATTATTATCATACAAAACCTTATCATCTAACCCTCTAACTGTTGAATTAGAGCCTGTTCCATAAGTAATAACTTTTACACTTTTTCCTTGAGGTGAGCTTGTCGAACCTTTAACCATATCAGTCATAGTCATAACTTTTTCATCATCTCCAAATAAAATCAAAGTACCGTCAGCCTTGACCGCTTTTGCAAGAGAAGCTTTTTCTTCAAAGACTTCTTCTGGTGATTTGAAAAATTCTACATGCACAGGCGTCTTGCTGACCTTGGTGATCACTGCAATATCTGGATGTAACCATTTTGTAACCTTCTTTATATCTCCTGGGTGATCTGCGCCAATCTCTAGGATGAGACAATCCGGATATGAATTTTTCCAAAAAATAATACCCAACCCTTTCCAAATATTCTTTACCCAACCCCCTATACTATGCCAAGCATTTGGTGCACCGATGATAGTCAGTGGTAAACCTATTTCACTATTCATACTTTTCTCACTTTTACGTACAAAACTACTTTGATCTTTGAGAACCGCATATATAGCATCTTTTGTAGAAGTCTTGCCTACACTACCAGTTACAGCCACGATAAAAGGCTTGTATTTTGCAAGAATGAGACGCGATTCAAGGGTTAGTATTTCTATTAGTAATTTCTTTAAGAGCTGCATAAAATTATACTTCTTATTGTGTCATCCCCGCGAAGGCGGGGATCCAGGATTATTACGAACAAACAACTATTATAATATCTTCAATGGTAATATCCTGGATTCCCGCCTTCGCGGGAATGACACAGTAGTTTTACCTATCTGGAGCAATATTGTAGTAGTCTATCAGAAACTTAGCCATTTGGTCGAATGGATTGGTCAAAGTAGCTGAAGCGTATTCTGCACCCTTTGGATAGACTTGATACAAGAATATTAGATATTTCGGATTGGAAGCTGGTAAATATCCGAAGAATGAATGCAAATAACGATCAGTATAATAACCACCATTCACATGATCTGGTATTTGAGCTGTTCCAGTCTTGGCAGCAATACTATAACGATCAATCTTTATTGCTCCTTTGAGCAAAGATTTATCTACTACTTCAACCAACATCTTTGTTACATCATTAGTTGTCTCCGTTTTCAAGAAAGGCCCTTTTCTGACGTCATCAATCTTTTTCACCGTACCATCAGCGTGACTTATCTCTTTTACCAAATGAGGTTTGACGACATAACCGCCATTGGCTAGTACCGAAAGAGCCGTTACCATATTTATAGGAGAAATAGCCAAACCTTGTCCATAAGCCGCTGTGGCAATCTCAACATCGCGACCAGTTTTCAGGTTACCAACTATACCAGTCGCTTCATTTGGCAAATCTATACCTGTCTTATTACCCAGACCAAAATTTAGAAAATATTTTGAAAAATCTTCTTTACCAACTTTAAGAGCAATCGTAGCTACACCCACATTCAAAGATTGACTGAGTATCTCTTGCATAGAGACCACTCCGCGAGCCTTTCCATCAAAGTTAGATATCTTTTTACCACTCAAAGTCATAGTTCCAGTATCGTCATATGTTGAATTGACGGTCTCTGCTCCAGTATCCAGAGCCACAGCCATAGTCAAAGGCTTCATAATAGAACCCATTTCATAAACATTCTCTACTAGAGGGTTGGAAAAGACCCTGACATTTTTGACACTACTTGTATCATTTGGATCAAAAGTTGGCAAAGAAGACATGGCCACCACTTCTCCTGTTTTTGGATCAATAACAATACCCCCGATAGAATCTGGACGCCAAGCTAAAGAAGTTTCCCCCAAAATTTTCTCCAAATATTTTTGAGTAGTTGGTTCTATAGTTGTCACAATATCCCCTTCCTCTTCATTTCCATTAGAAAGAGCGTCACGGATAGATATGAACAGTTGTGCAAAAGCGTTCGCATTGGAAGATGTGCCGGATCTCTTCAAAACATTTTCGTAACTTCTCTCCAAACCATAACGACCAGTGACAGAAGTTGAGCTAGCACTTTCTCCTAATAAACCAAGTTCATGAGCAACCATAGAACCGCCTGGATATACACGCCAAGTCTCTTTTGAAACCCCCAAACCAGCCACACCAAGATTACGGATAGATGTCGCCGTAGATTCTGCTACCCTATCTGCCAATTCTTCATAATGATCGTTTGACTTTATAACCTTACGCATAAAATCCTCTTTATCCAAAGTTAAATATTCCGAAAGGGCTTCATAAGCAGGCTTAGGGTCTAATACCAGAGAAGGATTCATGAAAATTTTAAAACCACTTTTCAAAGTAGCGGCCTGAATTTTTGTTCCATCTTTAGCAGTAAAAAAGATAGATCCTCTATCCAAGAGAGCTGTAGCCGGTTTTATATATTGCTGATTGGCCTTTTTTGCATAAGAATCACCACGAACTATTTGAATAGAGTAAAGCCATACACAAAGTACTATTGCTACCAATAGTATTCCAATCAAAATAATTCTCGCTCTAAGCTTGACCCTAGAGTTCATGAACAGTAGCTACATGGTTAAAGTTTTCAGCAACACCCAAGTTTGAATTATTCAATCTAGTGATATATTCAATGACTTTCCCCTGACTCATACCGTAAGCAGTCAAATTATCTGGAGTTATTTTGCCAGATAGATGTAAGTATTCAGAATCAAAATTGTTAACACTACTCCCAAGTGTAGATATTTGGGCCTCAACTTTTTGTAAAGCTACGGTTCTAGAAATAACTGAAAAAATATTGAAAGCGTACAAAATAATCAAAAACAAACAAGCGCCAAAGAATATGCGGTTTATCCTCTTTAGGTTTTCACCGATTAAATCATATGTATTTGCGATTGCTTTTGTCATATTTTTTCAATAATCCTTAATTTTGCACTTCTTGACCTTGGATTCTCTGCAATTTCTTGCAAAGAAGCGGTAATCGGTTTTTTTGTAATAATTTTGGAACCTTCTTTTGCTTTTTCTTTATAAAAATCTTTGACGATACGATCTTCTAAACTATGGAATGAAATAATTGCCATTCGTCCACCTTTATCCAACTTTTCGTAACCTTTTCTCAATCCTTCTTTCAATGAATTAAGCTCATCATTGACTGCAATACGTAAAGCTTGAAATGTTCTTGTAGCCGGATGAATCTTTCCTCTCTTATAAAAGCCCGGTACTGACATTTTCACTATTTCTGCCAACTCTCCCGATGTTTCTATACTTTTCTTCTCTCTATAATTGACTATTGCTTTAGCGATCTTTCTTGCAAACCTCTCTTCGGCATAACCGTAGATAATATCGGCGATCACTTCTTCATCCCAATCGTTCACAATATCTTTTGCTGTGAATGGATAAGATTTTGGATCTCCCATAGTCATGAGCAAAGGTTCGTCTTTCTGAAAAGTGAACCCTCTACCAGAATTATCTAGTTCGTCAGATGAAATACCCAAATCCATTAGAATCAAAGCGACTGAATCAATACCATTTTTCTCCAAAACTTTATCTAAATTACGAAAATTCTCACATTCCAGTATCACCTTCTCTGCTTTGCCTGCCAAAGTCCCTTTTGCTCTCTCTAGAGCCGTAGCATCTCTGTCCAAGCCGATAATATTCAACTTGCCAGCGAATGCTTTTGCTATAGCCAAAGCGTGACCTGCTCCACCGAGAGTACCGTCGAGGTACCAAGGGGTCTTCTTGTCATTCCCACGAAGGTGGGAATCCAGTGTATTACCACTAGATACATTCTCGGTGACATCCTGGATTTCCGCCTTCGCGGAAATGACACAGTTTGCCACTATCTCATGTAAAAGAACCGGTTCATGTACACTTTGCATGATTTTTAAATCATGCCCGCTTGACCAAGCTTCTCGGCCAAGGCACCAGCTTTGTTCTCGACCTCTTTTCTATATGAATTCCAAGTCGTCTCATCCCACAACTCTGCACGATCTTTGACACCAATGAAAACAACTTTGCTTTTCAAATTGGCTCGCTCGCGCAAATGTTCCGGAAGAAGCATACGACCTACTCCATCAATCTCGACTTCAACCGCACCTCCCAAGAGGTAGCGATTGAAGCCTCGATTATCCGCCTGGAGTATCGAGCTTTCTTTCACTGACAGACGATCGGCTATCTTTTCCCATTCCTTCATCGTGAAGATGAATAAACAAGAATCGAGGCCGGGCGTAATAACCACTTTCTTTCCCATTTCCTGTCTGAATTTGGCAGGAAGAGAAAGGCGGTTTTTGTCATCGATAGTGTGATTGAATTGCCCGATGATCATATTGTTGTAGGATTAGTGGTTTTATATGATCCTTCAAAATTAAAATTATGAGATTCATTGTTTACCACTTCTTCCCACTTGATGGATATTTTATACCACTTTGCTCCTTTTTCCTAACACTTTGCAATACAAAAACGGTGGATAAGTTGTGGATAACGAAATTTACGGAGGTGAAGCCTCCGTACGGAAGCCTCGCTTCCGGAAAAAAAGGAGCCGCCCGGTAAATGAATACCGAACGGCTCTTGAGCAACAGTGCAGGATTAAATTTTTGAAGTGCTTTTGGTGGAACAGACTTTACTCTGCGCCACTAAAGATTTTGACTGGACATTTTGCCATAATACCCAGACCCAACTCACGAGCAGCTTCCTTGAATCCCCGTTTAATCTTCTGAACGATTTCGTGGTGAACCCTGCCAGCACGATTAAGTTTCATCAGTTTCTTAACCTCTATGATGACAGATTTTGAACTATGTTCACGAAGATTATCTGGGAACATACAAACCACCCTGTCGTGGTCTTTTATGCCCAATTCTGGAATTCCAGTAACCGCCCGAACAATCGCCCAATGAATTTTCTGTAGATCCTCCTCCGTTTGACCGGCAGGAACTGACCACACTCGCGCTTCTATTTTCTTTGCTTTTATCTCCATTACTAACAAACTCCTTTCCATAAGTTATTTTGCTTTTTTGAAACGAGCCCTTCAAACATAAAAAAGAGCAGTACTACGGCAATATAGCACGTATATAGATTTTGGTCAATCATTGACACGTATATATTATTACGATATTGTACATTATAGTTTTAAGTACAAGCTGGTTGAAATATCAGCAAAACAATAGAATAGGAGAAGGTATGAGTAATATAAATAGAGAGATAGCTGATCTTTTAGGAGAAGACATCCGCGTTGTCAATGAAGCTCTGGATTCTGAAATTATTATAGGTGACATTACGACCATTGACAAAGCTGCAGAAGCATACACACTTGCTCCCAGTAGAAGCAAGGCCGAAAAACTTGCTATAGAAAGATGGATTAGTTTATGTACCACCATCGATGAAATCAAAGAAGTATATTATGCTACTCCTGCTTCAAGTGAATTCGAAAGGCTTGCTATAGAAAAATGGATCAATCTTTGTGCTACCATTACTGAAGTTCAGGAGGTGTATGATGTTGCTTCTGATAGAGGTGAAGTCGAAAGGCTTGCTATAGAAAAATGGGTTAGTTTCTGTACGACCATCGATGAAATCAAAGAAGTATACGACGCTACTCATGATAGGAGCCCATTCGAATATCTTGTTTTAGAAAAGTTGAATGAATTGTCACTTGTAGCAATTAACAATATCACCACTATTGCTGAAGCTACGGGGGCATACTCTCTTGTCCCCAATGAAAGTGAAGTAAGGAAACTTATCATCCGCAAGATTGCAGAATTGCTGAAGCAAAAAGCATAAAATCAATATCAAACCCCAGAAAGTTGCATAGACAACTTTCTGGGGTGTTTTTTATCAGGATTGCCTTTGGTTCGCCGTAGCTTATCAAAGCGAAGGCAACCTTGATATTTACCTAGGTTTCATCAAAGGAAACATCTGAGTCTCACGCAAAGGTCTATTGGAGAGAACAGCGAAAAGTCTTTCACCGAATCCGAAACCACAAGTTGGTGGCATGCCATGTTCTAGCATTTCTACGAATTCATCGTCTGCCATCATAGCCTCAGTATCACCACCTTCCAAAAGCTTCTTTTGTTCTACAAAACGGTCTGCTTGATCAATAGGATCATTGAGCTCAGAGTATCCACGACCTATTTCACTACCGCCAATAATAGGCTGGAACATCTGGACTGTACCTGAATCTTTCCCTTCTACACTTTTGGCCAAAGGAGCAATCAATTTTGGATGATTGATCAAAAAGGCTGGACCAGCAATATTCTTGCGACAATATTTCCAAAGAGTATCTATGAGACGTTCCCTATTGGCTCCTTCATAAGAAACTTTGAGTTCACCAAGTTTCTTTTTTATATCACCATCACTAGCGGTACCGATATCAACACCAGTTTGTTTTTTGATCTCTAGAGAATAATCAATCTTCACCCATTCATCTGCCAAATCAAAAGAATGATCTTTGTATGTAAATTTTGTAGTACCAAAAACTTCTAGAGCAATCTTACGATACATTTTTGTAACCAAAGCCATGCCATCATTGTAATCAGCGTATGACCAGTAAAATTCCATATTGGTAAATTCTTGCATATGTTCTGGACTAGAACCCTCGTTGCGATAAACTCTGCCGATCTCAAAAGTTTTTGGGAAACCACCAGCCATGAGCCTCTTTTGCCAAAGTTCACCAACTGAAATACGCAAAAAGACAGCTAGATCAAAATCATTATGATGTGTTTTGAAAGGAGTTGCTTCGGCACCACCGGTAGTTGTCTCCAAAGTAGGAGTTTCTACTTCTAGAAATCCTTCTTCTTCCAAAAATGTCCTAGTAACTTTCCAAAACTTGGATTTTTTATAGAAAATATCTCTAACCTCAGGATCCATGATGAAATCCAAATACCTCTTGCGGAATTTTTCATCTGGATCTGCTAGACCATGCCATTTTTCTGGAAGAGGAAGTAAAGATTTCGTGGCCATTGTCCAAGAAGTGACAAGTAGACTCTGCTCCCCTCTTTGAGTTACAAAAAATGTTCCAGTAACACTGATAATGTCACCAATATCAACTGCTTGAGTTATGAGGTCAAAAAGTTCAGGCTTCAAGACATCTTTTTTCACAACCGCTTGAAAAGTAGCCTTACCATCATCCAAGACGAAAAATAAAATAGCCCCTTGACCACGAATAGCCATGACACGACCGCAAAGAGAAACCTCTTTTTTACTAGCTTCGTATTCTGCAAAATTATTCTTGGCATCAAACAGACAAAATGTTCTTGGAACTTTGGCTGGATACACAGCCATACCTGCTTGCTTCAAAAGTTCAAGCTTATGTAGACGTGCGGACCTTAATTCTGCAAGAGAAGCCATTTTTTATTTAATGATATCTATAGTATAGACAATTTTACCTTTTGGAGTATTGACTGCAACTTTGTCACCTTTCTTGTGACCAAGCAATGCTGAACCGAGTGGGGATAAATTGGAAATTTTACCCAAAGCCATATCAGCTTCTTCTGAACCGACTATAGTATAAAGATATGACTTGTTGTCTCCTTCTTTCAAGAGTCTAAAAGTTGAACCGATAGTGATAACTTCTGTACCTCCAACACCGATCATAACAGCATTCTTCAATATGCTTTCAATCTTGCCGATACGACCTTCTACCTCAGCTTGGTCTTCACGAGCTTGATGATATTCTGCATTTTCAGATAAGTCACCGAGCTTCTTGGCATACTCCAAATGCTCAGCAATCTCCTTGCGTCTCTCAACTTTGAGAAAATCTAGCTCCTTTTGTAACTCACTAAACTTCTCACTTGTAAGATACTGAACATCAGTTGACATAAATAGTATTGAAAATTAAGGTTAATCATTCATATACTAGCAAGAAATGTTGTGGAATTCAATACATATATCCACTTTACGATTATTTGTTGAAATATTCCGGAGTATTTACACTCATCCAATCTAGCGTCTGACGCATTGCGGCGGCGGCACCGATGAGATTGTGGACCGAACCTTGTTCCAACATCAAGACAAAAGCATATTTTGGATTCTCATAAGGCCAAAAACCAGTAATCCAAGAGTTGACCTTGCTCTTTGAAACTCCAAGTTCAGCTGTACCAGATTTACCAGCAATATCAACATAAGACACGTTCAAAGCAACACTAGTACCAATCTTGGTTGAAAGTCGCATACCTTCGTGAACAATATCAAAATACTCTTTTGGAATGGGAATCTTTGATTCTGTATGAACATTGTCATCTTTTAGAATAGTTGGACTCAAAATAGTTCCTTCATTGGCAACAGCACCGAGAGCACGGATAATCTGCATTGGAGTTACCTGAAAACCATATTGGCCGATAGCGGTGTGATAAGTATCTCCGACAAACCAACTTTCATTAAATGTTTTCAATTTCCATTCTGGTGTTGGTATCGTACCAGCCTTATCCAAAAGAAAAGATGAACTGCCATCTAAAGTCGTAGTACCGAAGCCAAACATTTTCAAATATTTATCTATTTTTATAATACCCAAACCTTTTTGATCTTTGAAACCACCACCAACTGTATAGAAATAGGCATCAGATGACATAGCGATAGCGTGTCGCATATCTACAGGACCTAGATTTTTCCAATCACGAAAGATAGTAGATTTCGTATCATCATAAGGATTTGGAATAGAAATAGAACCAGTGGTTACTATTATCTTATCTGGATCAATAACTTTCTCATTAAGTACTCCCAAAGCTACGAAAGGTTTGACGATAGAACCCGGAGTGTACAAACCGTCTACTGCCCTATCAAGAAAAGGTAAACTCTTATCATTTAACATTGCGCGAACCGCTGATGAATTGGTCTTATCTGACATAATTTGGGAATTGTATTCTGGATAACTGGTAAGGGTCAGAATTTCTCCTGTTTTAACGTCCATGATAACTCCAGCACCACCACTGAAACCTACTCGCGTAGCTATGTCGCGAAGATTATTGAAAACAGCCGATTGAACACGACTATCTATAGACAAAACAAGATTTTGCCCTTGGACGGGCGGACGAACCACATCTTCGGAGACAACTTTCCCATGAGCATCTACTTCTACCAACCTAGAACCGGGGGTTCCTAATAATTTTTCATCATAATATTTTTCTACACCAGCTTCCCCTCTAAAATCTTCTTGATAGTAAAATCCCTTGGAATCTTTTGACGGATACTGAACATACCCGAGTACGTGTGCCAAACCAGTAGTCGTAGCGTAATTACGGACTGACACAGCATCTTTATCATCTTTATCTGTAACCGGAGAATTCCACGCGAGCATTATTCCATTACGATCTAAGATGAGTCCCCTTCCTGCAAATATAGGAACTGGTCGTAAAGTATTGTTCTCACTTCTGGCTTGATATTCGGATCCATGGATAATCTGTAATTTGAAAGCTTGAATAGTAAAAATAAATGCGATTATTACAAAAATGACGATGACATAATAAAGCATCGCTCTTGAAATTGGTTTTTCCAGACGTCCTTCAAATTGAGAAGTATCATAATTTGGAAGGTTGCTAGAATCAAGCATGACTTCATCAGGATCTATTTCTAGTCCTCTTTTTGAAGTACGTCTCCAAGATATTATTTTTCTAAAATTCATAACCATGATTGCATTATGACATATTATTTCCTCTTCCTAACACTTTCTTCAATCCGGAAATTATGATGAAAATGACTACAGTTATTATTGTTCCATAATATCCGACTACTCCAAGATATTGGTTGTAACCAAAAAGTGAATCAAATATTACTCCAGCGATTATTATTTCTATAAAATACAAGAAGAACCAATTACCGAATAAGCCAACAACTATAGCAATTGGCCACCAACCATTCATAACTGATATTAAGATCAGTAAGTCACATATTAATCTTTTAATTGTATTTTTGTTCATTTTTTGTGTCATTCCCGCGAAGGCGGGAATCCAGGATATTACCACTACAGATCGTCATTAGATAAATCTTTCCAAATAGGATTGGTTTCTTCAATTAGTCTAATCTTCCACTTACGGTTCCATTTCTTAAGCTGTTTCTCTCTTTGTATTGCAGAATCAATACTATTAGTATATTCGTACCAAACTAGTTTATGGACATTATATTTCTTTGTAAATCCTTTTACTAGGTTATTCTTATGTTCATATAACCTTCTTCTAAGATCATTAGTAACACCTATATACAAAGTACCATTCTTATCATTCGCTAATATATAAACATAATATACCTTATTCATACTATTCGTTATGTCTTGGTAATATCCTGGATTCCCGCCTTCGCGGGAATGACAACAAATTATCTTTTCTTGCCACCAACATCAACCGAGACCCATCTTAATTCATAAATATTGATTGGTGGAGAAAAAAGTATTTTTTGGAAAGGTTCGGCTGAATCAGAACTGATTGAAACAACTTTACCTATTGGCCTAGTATCAGAAGAAGCTAGAATGACGAAATCACCTTCATTAACTTGTAAACCCCTTGGCAATTCTACCTCATATTGACCTCCGCCACGACCTATAGCTGTAGCTGGAATATGAGTCGGACCAATGAGCACTTCTTGTTTTTGATTGGGTGAAGAAAAAAGAATAACTTTTGAAGTCTGCCCCGAAACTTCAAAGACTCTACCAATAGGGATATTTCCGTTAGCATAGACGGTACTGGTAGTTGAAATATTACGATCTAATCCGGCATCAATGATAAGTTCATCATAAGATGAAAAAGGTGGTCGCTTCAAAACAACAACTGAAACATGCGGAGTAGTAGACGAACCTCTACTCATTTGAGAACGGAGTTCAGAATTCTCAAAATCAATATACTCAATAACATTCATCCTAGCCAATACCGAAGATAGTTCTTGTTTCAAAGCTTCATTCTCGCGAAGCAAAGCTGAAGGTGAAGAGAGACTTCCACTTTCTATAGAAAATTCTGCTCGCCAAAATGGCGCGACCATACTGGTGAATATAGCCGAGAAAATATGTGGTATAAATATTTGAATTAAAATAAATACAATAAAGACAACGACCGTGATAAGCGTGATTATTTTTGTATTACTACGTCTTTTAGGTTCTAAGTAAGTCATCTTCACTGTGTAATAAAATAGGACTATAGGTTTCCAAATCTTCTAGAATAATACCAGCACCACGAGCGATAGCAGTGAGAGGATCGTCAGCTATAGTGACTGGTAATTGGAGAGTCTCCGAAAGCAATCTGTCCAAACCTTTTATAAGTGCTCCGCCACCGACCAAGAATACTCCCCTTCGCATAATGTCAGAAAGGATCTCTGGTGGAGTTGTTTCAAGGACTTCTCTAGTAGAGGAAACGATGACTTCAATAGATTGACCGATAGCTTCACGAATATCTGAATCAGTGATGACGACTTCGCGTGGCAAACCTGTGATGAGATCGCGTCCACGAATAGTTGTTTCCAAAGGTTCTCCTGGTACAACGGCTCCTACAGATATTTTGACTTGTTCAGCTGTAGTCTCACCAATGAGAATTTTGAATTCGTTACGAATATAAGAAATGATATCACTATTCAATTTATCACCAGCAACTTTGAGACTCTTTGACTGGACAATACCCCCGAGTGAAATAACGGCAATATCAGCGGTGCCTCCACCAATATCTATGATCATACTTCCGATAGGTTCAAAGATCGGTAAGCGAATACCAATAGCTCCAGCGATGGGTTGTTCTACGACGTAGACTTCTCTAGCTCCAGCATTTTTCGTAGCATCACGTACAGCTCGAACTTCCACATTGGTAACTCCAGAAGGAACTCCGACCACTACTCGTGGACCAAGGAATCGTTTTGGCATAAATTCTCCAGCACGCTTCAATAGATAAGCAATCATTTCTTCTGTAACTTCAAAGTCAGAGATGACACCGTCTACGAGTGGTCGTACAGCAGTGATGTGCACAGGGGTTCTACCGAGCATTTCTTTTGCAGCCTTCCCAACAGCCACCACCTGCCCGGTCTTTTCGTTGACAGCGACCACAGAAGGTTCAGAGACCACTATACCTTTGCCTTGTACGTAAACTAGAGTGTTGGCGGTACCGAGATCTATACCGACATCATTGGAGAAACGAGTTAGGAATTTATTCTTTAAATCTTTGACTTTCATAGGTCAACATTATCATATCAGCAAAAAAAGCGATATTGACAGAATAAGGCGTTATCATTGTTACGAATAAAGAACCAATCGAGCCTGACGACAAGCACAAAATTTGCTAAGTTATAGTCATCTATATGCGATATTTTTTGTATTCATTTTCTGCTTTTTCTAACTGCATAAAATGATCGAAGTCGCTTTCAAATACCTTGTCTTGCACAATGCGATATTTTTCAAATTGAGTTTGAGCATGAATTATGGCTTCTTCATGACTGATTTTTCCAGCACTAACCAATAATTCCGCTCCATTAAACTCAATAAATTTATCCAAGCGTTTCGCCCAGTCTTCCATTGTCATTGGTATATTACGATCTGCTTGGAGCTCGGCGTAATCTAAATACATAGAGACAAGTCTTTCAAGAAATTCCATCTCTTTTGGAGTGAGGTAATTTTTGGCTACGGAAACATCATATTTTTGGATTTTACCTCTTGGTGCACTTTCCCAAGTTTCAAGCCCCATATGATCCTTAGTAGCATTTGCCCGCTCCACAATCAGTTCTGGGGCAGTATGTCTGTGTACTGCATAATGAAGTTTGTTTTGCACTTTCTTGAAGAAGTTAAGTGTTATCGAGGAAGATGGGTCGTAATCAACGCTAGTAGCATAAATGTCCGTAACTTTTTGATAAAACATGCGTTCACTGAGACGAATTTCACGGATTTTTTGCAATTGACGTTTGAAGAATTCTTTATCAAATTGATATGCTTGTTTGAGTCTATCTACATTCATCGTCCAGCCCTGAATAGTGTAGTCTTTTACGATCTGACGCGCCCATTTACGAAACTGCACAGCTCGCTCATTTTCAATTTTGAAACCAACGGAAATAATTGCTTGGAGATTATAGTGATCCACCTTTCTTTGCACTACTCGCTTCCCCTCATTTTGAACTATCAAGTACTGCTTGATAGTTGCCTCATCAAGCTCGCCAACTTCAATAAGTGTTTTGACGTGCTGGTCTATCGCCTGGACAGAAACACCATAAAGCTCAGCTATCAGTTTTTGCGTAAGCCAAATGTTTTCGTCCTCATAACGCATTTCAATCGCGTTTTCTTGATTTCCTGTTGCAGACACAAAGGTTAGATACTCTGCAGCAGATGAACGAATGTTGATGTTGTTTATTATTTTTTTATTCATATACAAAATATTTATATGCCATTTCGTTTATGTAGAGCTATTTTACCATGAATTGAGGTTGCGATTGACTGCAATATTCATATCGAATGTCTTTTCCAATTTCTCCATAATGGCGGATAAATTATCCTACTTCGCCACCACGACCGCCTCCTCAAAAGCAATAGAGAGGAGTCTGGAAGCACCATCGGCTCCCATGGTGACACCATATATGACGCCAGCACGTGACATAGTCTCGCGATTGTGAGTGATAAGTATCAACTGTGAATGTTTGGAAAGATTCTCTATCATGTCACTATATTTTTTGGAATTGGCTTCATCCAAAGCCGCGTCAGTTTCATCTAGGATGATGAATGGCGGTGGATTGACTTGAGAGATGGCAAAGAGCAAAGCAATAGAAGTCAGGGCCCTTTCGCCACCAGAAAGCATCATGAGGCCCTTTACCTTCTTCCTAGGCAGAGAAACATTCACATCTAATCCTTCTAGGGCGTTTTGATTTTCGTCGGCTACAGCAGAACCATCTCCCGAATTTTCTTCAGGAATAGAACCTGAAAGTATTTCTCCCAAATCTTCTATATCAGAATTTCTCCTTCTCTTTGTTTCTTTGACGATCTCCAAAGAAGCACGACCTCCACCGAACATCAAATTGAAATATTTCTGGAATTCGTCATTAATCTTCAAAATACCACTCTTGAATTCATAATCAATGCGAATATCTAGATCCTTTATGAGCTTCAAAAGTTCTTCTTTAGCTTTTTCAAGGTCTGCAAGTTCCCTTTGTAAGAAAGTATCCCTTTCTTCGGTCTCTCTATATTCCTTCAAAACTTCTGTGCCTCCACCACCAGCATCTTCTAGACGAATTTTGCTTCTTTCTATCTTCTTTCTTCTCTCTTCTTGAATTGTCCTGTCATTCCCAGTAGCAACAAAGCCTTTGTAATCCACTGCCTCCCTTCCAACCACAATACCCGCTTGCCCCAACTCTTGTTTGAAAGCATCTTCTTCCCTATTCAAAACTTCAAGTCTAGAACTCAAAATGGAAATAACATTTCGTATCTCATTTTGACGAGCAATAATCCTGAAAATGTTCTTCTCAGCTTCACGGTCGGTATCTTTTTCCTTTTCAATAGTATTCCTGAGATTATTGTACTCACTAGTCAATCTTGATTCTTCGTTCAAAATGGACTGAATCTTCACTTCAAGAACTTTTTTCTCTTCAGAAAGTCTAGATATATCCTGCTCAGCTTCACCTATAAAAGCAGAGTCAGTTGCAGTTCTATGTCCAGTCACAAAACCTTTTAGAAGTCCTATAACTTCTGTAAATAATTGCTTGGCATCGGATATTGAATTCAAAAGTTCAACTCTTGAAATAACTTCCTCAACATCTTTGAGATAAACAGTTTGGAATTCTTCCTTCTTTCTCCTACTCTCTTCTTTTTCTATAGCCCTCTTATTAGCATTTATTTCTCCATCTAGACGACCAAGCTCACGGACCGAAGCGTCTTTATCAGCACGAACAGTTTTCAATTTTTCTTCATAAGCGATAATCTCACCACTCTTTTTATCAGCCACTTTGGAGTCGGTCAAAATCTTCTTTGCTGTCAACAGAGATTGTTCCAATTCTACAAGCTCTTTTTTTGGCGGAGCCAATTCTTGCAAAACTTTTTCCTTTTCTGTTTTTATATAATAATCTTCTACAGCAAAATATTCCTTGTACAAAATAACAAGCTCACGACGAAGTTCTTCGGCTTTTTCAACCTTTTCAACCTGTTTCTTCAAAAATTTGATATGCGGAGCGATCTCTCTTCTCAAAGATTCCACTTGCTTCATGTTTTCCTCGGTTCTTTCTAACTTGCGAATACTCTCTTGTTTTTTCCATTGATAAATCTTGAGACCGAGAGCATCTTCTATCATTTCCCTTCTTTCGCGTATAGATGCACCAAGGATCCTGTCTGCTTCACCTTGAGAAATGATATGGTGTCCGGTAGCACCGATATGTGCCCCAGCCAAAAGTTCTACGATATCCTTCAACCTAACCTGACTACCATTCAAAAGATATTCGTTGACCCCATCACGATTGACCACTCTTTCTAAACTTACTTCATCGAAATCAATAGTAGGAAAAAGTCTGCGGGAATTATCAAAGACGAGTTTGACACTAGCTCGATTGGCTCTATTTGTATTTGTTCCCACTTCTCCACCACCATTCCAGATCATATCTTCACCTTTCTTACCTCTCAAAGATTTGATGGATTGTTCACCGAGAACGAAACGAAATGCCTCAGCCATGTTGGATTTACCCGAACCATTCGGCCCAACAATACCTGTTATCGGAGACGTGAAGCTAAGCGTCGCTTTTTTGGCGAATGACTTGAATCCGGAAAGTTCCAGTGATTTTAGATACATCGGAGTATTAGCTTATATTCTACCTTATTTTTCTTTATATGAAAAAATCCCCACAGCTATTACAGCTACGGGGATTGCGAGTGTTACTCCGAAGAGTTACACCAAATCCATACTCTCCAAAATCCTCAATCTCGTACGAATATTCCTATGACGTTTTGAACCAAAAGGTGCAATTGGATTAGCGTTCCTCTTGGGACAACTTTTAATGTGCTCAGGCCAACTTATTATGGGCATTTTCTCTCCACAATGCCCACAAGCCTGCATTAACTTTGTCACGTCAATCTTGAGCTTCTTCCTAGAACGACTAAAAAAGCTAATCTTTTTACGATTACTTTTCATAATGTAAATGTCCTCCTTCACAGAGACAATACAACAAATATAAGAGTATTACCAGCCTTTGATAGCTAGGGCCTTCTCAGCAGCTTTTTGTTCGGCTTCTTGTTTGGAAGGTCCGGAACCACTAGCAACTTGAACATCACCGAGGAAAACACCGAGAGTGAATTTTTTATCATGATCTGGTCCAACTTCTTTCAAAGTCTTGTAGGCAGGAGTGACACCAACTTTCTCTTGAGCTTTTTCTTGGAAACGACTTTTGGCATCTATCCAAGATTTATTAGCAACAATATCTTCAATATCTATAACATTCAAAATCTGTTCGGAAATAAAATTTGCAGACGAATTGTATCCTTGATCCAAATAAACAGCTCCGATGACGGCCTCAACTGTATTGGCT
Source organism: Candidatus Paceibacterota bacterium (assembly GCA_041666915.1). NCBI lineage: Bacteria > Bacillati > Minisyncoccota > Minisyncoccota bacterium. Next base: position 72,891 of record JBAYFZ010000001.1, on the reverse strand, counting down.
AAGATAATAGAACGAGCTCTACCTGTATCTTTGGTCTCACCTTTTGAAAGTAAAATATAATCATTCAGACCAATATGTTCAGCAACCTTGGTCAAACTGACCGTATTCACTATTGCGGAACGAAAAGAAGTCAAAGCCCCCTCTGCTTTTGAAGGATACTTTCTATATAGGAAACTGGTTACAACCAATTCCAAAACTGCATCTCCGAGGAATTCCAATCTCTCATTATGCTCCATACCTTCACTGCGATTTTCATTCAAATAAGAACGGTGCGTGCAAGCAGTTTTGAGTAAGTTTATATCAGCAAACTCAACATTGATATGTTTAGCTAATTTTTCGAAATTTATTTTCATGATAATTCAAGAGTTAAGAGGTAAGAGATAGGAGGTAAGATCTTAACTCTTACCTCTTACCTCTAAACTCTCTTCACTAAGCGTCGTCACAGCCTTGGTTACAATAGGTAAAATATCGTTGTAAAAATTTAATTCTAGAATGTCAGCCAACTTGAACCATTTTGCATCATCAAGCCCAGGCTTCTTTGCGAGGACTAAATCTGTAAATCTTGATTCTGCCAAATAATAATGAACCTGTTTTCGAATCTTACCAATCTCAGGATCATTGGCAATATATTCATTACTACCGAGATCTGAAACTACAGAGACATCTAGACCGATCTCTTCTTTAACCTTCATGATCGTACCTTCTTTTGGATCTATACCCTCCGCAATCTTTCCTTTTGAAAGAGTCCAGTGACCGAAAATATCATGGACGAATGCCATGTAAATATCCTGCCCTTCCCTAGCATAGACAACTGCACCACCCAAATGTTGGATGGGCATTTTTTCATAAGGAACTTCTACTATCTTTGTTTTCTTTACAGAAACAGCATCTTTACCAGGTTCACCCAATTCTTTGTAAACAGCACCCATAACTCCGTTTACAAAACGTCCGGAAGTCTCTCCGCCAAAAGTCTTGGCGAGTTCAATAGCTTCGTTAATAGCAACCTTGGCTGGCACATCTTTGCGATCAGAAAATAGAAGCTCATAGAGACCTAGGCGAAGGACATTGCGATCAACTGGAGAGATCTTATCTATTGGCCAATCTGGCGCAGCTTTCTCAATGATTTCATTTAAGTCCTCTTTCTTTGCCAAAATTCCTTTTACCAAAGCTTCCATGAAAGAAACATCGGACATACCTGGAGCAAACTCTTTGGCATTCCTATTTATAATCGTAGAAATGTCTTTATCAGGACAATTGTGACAATCCCACTCAAAGAGTGACTGGAGAACTACTGAACGTGATAAGTGTCTATTTGCCATGTATTATAATTATAAAAAACTCACGAGTTCGGAGCCGTTCTTCATAGAACCGCATCCAAACTCGTAAGTTTTATTAAGGAACAATTTTGTTAACATAGGTACTTCTTTTTAAGCAACATCACCGAACCCTAAAAATAACGTTTAAGCTTTTGCCTTGGCCTTGATCTTTTTTGGAGCCAAATCCAATACTTTGCGACCGTTGTACGAACCACAGTTCATACAAATGCGGTGGCTCTGATGCAAAGCGTTACAATTTTGACACTTGGAAAGACGGACTATTGTAAGGCCATGATGTGAACGTCTATTATCGCGATGACTTCGCGTTGCGCGCATTCGGTTTACCATGACACTAATATTACATATTATAAGATTTTCTGCAATACCCGTTCTCTGTGTCATTCCCGCGAAGGCGGGAATCCAGGATTATTACGAACAAACAATTAATTCACCTCGTGGTAACCATGGATTCCCGCCTTCGCGGGAATGACAAATAATTTCGTTGTCAAAACGCCAAAAGTCTGTTAGATTAATATACGTTGTAGCTAGACCCGCCCATAGCTCAGTCTGGTAGAGCACTCGCCTCTTAAGCGATTGGTCGTTGGTTCGAATCCAACTGGGCGGACAAGGGAGTGCAAAGTGAAAAATGCAAAATGTAAAGTTTTAATGAAAAATTATTAGATTTCTTTAACTATTAACTAGTAACCAAAACTTTGCATTTTTCACTTTGCACTGTAAACTAGTCCGTATACGCCCGCCGGGGTGGTGAAATTGGTAGACACGCATGCCTTAGGAGCATGTCAGGCAACTGGTGGAGGTTCGAGTCCTCTCCCCGGCACTACTACGCGATTTAATCAATCGCTTCGAAGTGCAAGCACAGGATGAGCGAAGCGAATTTTGTGGCGGGAACAAGGTGTCTGCACGGCTTATTTCACCTATATTTTAAGCACACAACACTCCTTGACATTTGTACAGTAGTGCGCTATAATTGTGCCAGTATAAAGAAGGGTTATATATAGTTATATGACCATAGCTTCTTGAAAACCACATAACAAAAATGACCCATAAAAAGGTCAGGAAAGAGAAATATTATGGCAACTCCAGTAAATCAGCCCAGTGGCAGTTCATCTGCAACCGGAGCTACAGGAGCATCTTCTGCTCCAGCGTCGGCAAATTCACCAGTATCCGGTTCAGGAGCATCTCCTGTAGCTGGATCAGCATCACCAGCACCAGTAGCGGGAACGTCTTCTGCTTCGGTGCCAGTGGCGCCAGTAACAATGGAAGATCTTCAAAAGAGAATCGAGACGTTGGAAGAGACGGTTAAAAACACGGCAAATAAGACTGAGCTTCGAGCTGTCAAAACAGATCTAGAAGCAAAGCTTAATGTTGTGAATACAACCATTGGAAACATGGATACGGCGTTCAAAAACACGGCAATGGATCTACGGAAAGATATTGCCATTGCCAGTAAAGCCTCTGCCAAGGAACTTCAGGACACGTCTGACAAGATCACCAAGATTCTCGAGCACCTCAACAAGAAACTTGATACTCTTCAGAATCCTCAGGCACATGGTAGTACGTCAGTCAATCAACCGCCTCAGGTGCCAGTGACACCAACGCCCGGCACTCCGTCCAACCCAGCGCCGACAAATCCCAAAGCTCCAAAAGAGAAACAAGAATTGTCGGTCATCGGAATCATTCTTAGCGTTATCGGCCTTGTCGGTTTGATTCTGGTCATCTTTGTTCTCGCACTGTACGCAATGCGCGACCAAAGCATAAGCTCGGCGGCCATGATGAAAGCAACGGCTTCTCAAGAAATTGAGAATGCCAGGAAGAGTCAGGTTGAAATGAACGACAAGTTCAACGACCTGAAACAGCAAATGGAGGGCCTGGAACGAAAAAATCTAGTTGTTCCACCATCTCCAGATCAACCGCAAACGAATGGTTACCACTGCGGTAGTCTCATAAACATGAACAACAGTAGTATCAATGTGGCGATCAACAGATCATCGTCCCCTGTTCATTATTCCGAGGACGTGAGACCAGCAAGAGTGGTCTACACGGATCGCACAGATAACCAATTCAGTGGCTTCAGCAGTTTCAATAGGGCTAACACCCAAATAACTGAACTGTGTAATACACGACAAGTGTGTGAAGAGCCACAACGACAAAGTGTTCGGCTAACACGTTTACCGCAAAACTGGTCACCAGTACCAATGCTAGGCCGAGAAATGATTGAAATCCCCGGCAGTAAAGGTTATTACTACAATGGTAATTGACCCATTATCACACATCCCCCCACAGACTTTTATGGTCTAGTGGGGGTTGTTTTTATACCTTTTTACACCTTGACAAATAGGCTCTAAAGTGCTATCATATATAGGGCTGTTAGTAACGCCGTCCTTTGGACAAGCGCTACGTTGACAATTTAAACAAAAACAAAGAACTTCCCTTCGTAAGGGTGGTTCAGAAATAGGAGGAAATATGAGTAACGAAAACAACGGAACAAACAATAAACCAAATACCGAGGCTCAAAAGTTAGAGCCGTTCGGTAACTGGATAACTCGAGGTATCCTCAAAACGATAGTAGCCCTAATACTATTAGGAATGTTCGTCGTTATAATCGGGTCGTCCCTAGGAATAGTGTTAGGGATAACGATGATTGTTACAGGTATAGCCATGTTCGTCTTTGGTTACACCGACATACCATCAAAACCTCGTACTGCTGGAGTCTTAACCTTATGGGGTTCATTCTCCACCATTGGCGACAAACCGATAATAGTTGGTGGAAAAACAATCTTAGCGAATTATTTTCCATTCAACTTATCGTGTGAACAAATTGACATCACGAATGTGGACAAAAAGATACCCATGGCAATAACTTCAAAAGATGAAGTTGTTTTGGAAGGAAATGTGTCTATAACATTATTTCCAGATCTAGAAGATGCCATCGACTACATTCAAGCTGGCGGCGATATAAAGAAAATCATTGAGCAACTTGATGACATAGTCAAAAAAGGTGCTCGAGAGATAGCTAGGAATATCGATGCTCTAGAAATAACTCAGGACAGTGAAAAGTTGTCAGGTCCATTAAAGGCTGGTGTCGAGAAATATGTTGATTCAAAATCGTTCGGAGTTACAGTATATAAAATTCAAGCAATCTTTAATCAGCCAGATGATGTCATCAAGGCTATGAAAGGTGTTCGCCTTGAATTATATGAACGTAAAAACGAGATGACAGAATATACGACATTCACACAGGCTGCCAGACAATTGCAAGAATTCTACCAAAGCGATCCTCTAATGGAAGGTAAAGTACCAACATTGAAGGAATGCGTGGAAGAAATCAAATCCTTAAGATTGATCCGCGACAGTCGTTCCCAAGAGGTTCGAAACAAGGATGGTAAAAGCATCTTAGTTAACCAAACAGGAAAAACTTAAAAGATAGGAGGTAGAAATGAAAAATCGTTGGAAAATACTTATAGCCACATCAATCGTTATAGCAATATTGGCACTTGGATTGAAGATGTACTTCGATTCATCGTTCAATAAATGGGTCAGGGGTCCTAATAAAAAGACCGTGACCACGGATAGCAACCAAGCAATCGAGCAACCTAGTGAAAAAATAATTACCCTCAATGATTATGAGTGGCAAGGAATGTCTTGTTTTGATCCTCAAAAAAAGATTAAGGGTAACATGGTAACAAGGGGTGTGTGGTGGCAAGTACGTTTCGATCAGAGAGATGATCAGATTTATGATCTGTATCCCACTGATTGGAATAAAAACAGCTACATGAGATTCCCAGACTCAAACATCAATGAATGGAGAGTTAAACCTGGACAATCGATAAAAAAAGCAACTTTGGTTGCCCAGATACTCCCTAGGGATAACTAAGTGAATCAAAAACCGCCCCCGAGTTTACTCGGAAGGCGGTTTTCTTTTTTATCTCTAAAGTCCCTTAATCGTATTTGACACTAGATATATGATCCCCCAAGCTGAAACCATGATGAACATTCCTATCGTGCCATACATTATGGTTGATTGCCCTTTTTCACGAGCAGAAGGGTCTGCTCCATGCAATACCAATTGTAAAACACCATAGACAAACATGACTATCGCAATTCCAAACAAAAGCCCAATTATCGGGTAGACAATATTGACTATTATTGGGTTTATGACATTTCCAAAAGCAGTCATATCAACCGCTGCCTCAACAAAGGGTATTTTCAGAAATGATTGCATATTCTAACCGGATATTATTGAACCAACGGAACTGTATTGGAAGGTATACCACCATTACTAGCATTAGTTCCAAAATTTGGTATTGCCTGATTTGTAGGTGCAGTCTTGAATGTGTTTGTAAGAATACCGACAAGACCCCAAATAGAAACTATAACGAACAAACCTACAATTCCCCATACGATATTCATCTGAGCACCCTTTCTTTCTTCACCGGCTGGCTTGATGAGAAAATTGACTACATTCCAAATGATATAAATAACTGCCAATGCTACTAACAAATATGTCACCGTGTTACCAATACCTAAAAGTCTAGAAGACAAATCATTTACATTGGTAATAGGTGCCAAAGATTGTGCCGAAGCTACTGATGGAGCAACGAAAGCGATAAGTGCGATAATTTTTTTCATGTTTATAATAAATTAATAAATCTTAATATCATCCCAATTATACCCCGTAAACACAAACAAGCAAATTAACCTTGTGGATTACTAACTATTTTGAACCTGATAAGAAATTCGCATTTGGAAAACGATCCGTAGGGGCATTATTATTCGTAGAAAAAGTATTTGTAAGGATATTGACCAAACCCCAAAGAGAGACGATGATAAATAAGCCCAGTATACCCCACCCCATATTTTTGAGGGCTTCGGTCTTGCTATCAGCTGATGGTTTGACCACGTACTGAACAACATTCCAGACAATATAAACTACTGCCAAAGCTATGAGTAGATAGACTATCACATTACCAATACCAGCCAACTTTGTAGTAAGACTATTTATATCTGTTATATTATTCATATTTTATATTAATTAGGAAATAAATTTCTAAGACTAGCCCAAGAACCAGGACTACTGGTACCAAGATCAAAAGTTGAAATGAGGATGTTAACTAAGCCCCAAAGAGATAGGATGACAAAGAAACCTATAAGACTCCACATTAGATATTGAGCTGCTTCTACCCTCTTTGTATCACCGGGTTGGATAAAATATTTTATTACATAAAAGACGAATACAACAACAGCAAATCCCATGAGTAATGCTAAAGCTTGATTCAAATATCCAGCAAGTTTAGCCATGAGGTCACTCAATTTCATCTGTGTCTGAGCAGAAGCTATAAAAGGTAATGATATCGCCAAACCTGTAACAAAATATTGAATCTTTTTCATGTTTATTATTATATTTTAATTACCTCTTAATGCATTTTGGGCACTGTTTATAACTCCAGGACTGATGGTTCCAGTTGCTGACAATGTATTTATAGTCAATTGAATGATAACTCTAGCGCTAATGATAACAGCGACACCTACAACGAGCCATAACAATTGACCATGTAATTCTTCTATCTTTGAAGTTTTACCTTGCGCCGCACTCGTAACATATTGAAAACCAACCCAAATAAAAGCTACGACTGCAAACAATATTGCAATATAACTAATGATCTCCACAAAAGTCTGTATCAAACCACCAATGGAGTTTATTTTCGGATTCAAAGGATTTTGGAGAGTGAAAGTTTGACTAGAAGCATTAGAGTTCGTTGACCCTCCAGTACTAGGAACATTACTACCTGTACTAGACTGAGCAAAAACAGGAGCCGATACAGAAATAACAAAAACCACCACTAATAATACTGAAACAATTTTTTTAGATATATTTTTCATAATTTTATGGATTACCAAGAAGAACACTCAAAGTATTACCACCAGTCAACCAATTTATAACCTGATAGACGATAAACCATGCTGATAACATTACTATAAATCCTATCAGAATACTTGGAAATATATCGTGAGCTTCTTTTATCTTAGCAGGGTTACCAGAGATATACAGAATACCAGCATAAGTCATACCTAAGATAGCAATGATAACACCTCCAACCATAGCAATATTTATAAAATGTTGAATCTGCATCATCAACCCTTTGAAGTCACAAGGAACATAGTTTGCTTTTGGAGGAGTTACACCAGCTGGAAGAACTGGGCCATCACAAATGAGTAATCTAAAAGAAGAACTGTTCACATCTACAGGTTCTGGTTTAATAGTTTGTGCTTGAACAAAAGGTGTAAACAAAATTACAGAAAAAACAAACAACATAATTATTGTCTTAAACTTTGCACTTTGCACTTTGCACTTTGAATTCATATTTTTATAAAGATAAGACAAAAGTTAGCCCCTACTGCCCCGCTTGTTTCAACACAACATTATATTGATCCCCAGCATCACGAACAGCCTGATCTATATTCTTTTGTCCGCTCGTCACAGCTTGAACCAAATTACTAAAAATCTGACCGGACTTACTTGCATCAACATCAATCCATGTCTTTGAAACGAGAACCGCTTGATTGAATATCGTTATATATGGATCCGTAGAACCTATAGCTATGACATCCCTTCTTACTGATGGTAAATACATGGTTTGCGACAAATCTTTCAAGTTGTTGGCCGTTGTCAAAGTAGAAATAACTTGGAAGACAGCATCTAGTTTTGTGGAAGCTCTAACAAGAGAAAATCCATACATCTTTGCATATCCAGATTTCTGACCACCAGTCCTCAACTGTGGTATTGGAGCTACATCAAAATTAAGATTGGGATTTTTGGCTTTAATACTACTTAACTCTGAAGCAAAACTAAAATATGTAGAAAGCACTCCTGACAGAAATGCCGACTTATCATTTACCATACCTTTATTCCATGAATAGTTTGCATTGGAAGGATCTGCAAATTGGCTGAAAAATCTAAAAGCTGGGATAGGACTAGCAGAATAAGATGTACTGATAGTAGATACGACACCCCCATTTCCAATCATAGTTACAGGGTTACCACTCTGTAATAACAAAGACCCCATCACCTCGCGAGCGTTGGTAATATTGGAAAAATCTCCCATTGCTATCGCTGACTTTCTAATATTTCCGTTCTGATCTTTACTGGTCAATTTTTGAGCCAAACCTGGCTTCAAACTAGAACCGGTAAATTCATCCCAATATTTTGGATACGTAGCAATGCCTGCAGAATTAAAATTGTCGCGGTTCCAATACATAACAATAGGATCTACACTAAAAGGTATAGCTTGGACTCCATTATCAGATAAATATATCCTAGCTTCATCAATATATGAATTGAAAAATGTATCTTTTGGCAAAACCGTATAAGGTACATGGATCAATTTATTGAATTCTGACAATAACATTTCTGACGGAATAAGTACGGCATCTGGACCTTGACCCAAAGCCAAAGCATTGACAAAATTCTTGGAAAAATCTTCTAGCTTATACTGAATATAATTGACCTTGAGAGGTGAAGCTAAAGTGTTGTTTATATTGGAGACATACTTATTGAAAATATCTGCTGGAAAAGTCCCCCATATTGAGACATCTGGTAAAGTTGCACTTCCAGAGCTACCTTTGTACAAAGCGAAGGAAGCTGCGCCGGCTATGATTGCTACAACGAAGATTGCTAGTGTTATTATTTGAAATTTGCTCGTTTTCATACTTTTTGTTTATTGACGAATAAGAACTAAACCGTAATGGTGGTCACCCGCATCAAATGACTGATCTATTTTGAAACCGGCTTTTTCAAAAAGCATTTGAGCTTTCATTGCTGGTACAAGCGTTTTTGGACTAAGAGCAGAGAGTTCACTCCAATCTACTACAAGAACCTTCCCTCCTGGCTTCAAAATACGTTTTACTTCAAGAACAAATTCATCAAGTTTTTCTACTTGAAAAAGAATATTGGAAACAATCACCCTGTCAGCCGTAGCTTCGCGAAGTTTGGTACCACCGATCTTCTCGGCATTACCCCAAACTACCTCTATATTACGGAGTCCCTGAGAAGCGCCGTGTGAACGAATCCTTTCTAGAAGTTCCTTGATAACGTCTACGGCATAGACTCTGCCACTGCCACCAACTCTCTTTGCGGCTTCTATAGTGTAAAAACCAGAGCCTGCGCCCAAGTCAACTACTTTCATACCATCGTTTAATCCCAATTTAGAAAGATTTGATGCTGGATCGGAAAACATGGGTTAATTATAGGATATAAACCCGTAAAAGCATACTAAAGGCAGTGGGGACAAATTTGGCTGAGGATTTGATGGGTTTAACTCGCACTACTCCCTTAAATTTTTCATGGTATAATTTATATATATGAAAACCCGTAAGACACGCTCATTTGTTATTTCAATAGTGATTATTATATTAGTAATAATCAGTGCTAAATATTATTTTTTGGGGCCAAATTTAAGCTGTGCCCTCGATAGTCAAGGTATAAAATTCTACATCCTCAAATCAAATCTGATTTCTTATGGAGATACAAGAAAACATAGTGATGGAAGTCAATCTTTCGATGATTGGAATATTATTGACCGAATTAGAAATAATGCTTCTATTTATGCACAAGATGCAAATAATTGTTACGGTAAACATACATATCAAGTAAAAAATGAAAACGTATTAGATGTTGTAAGTCAGAAGGAATTCAATACTTATCTAATAGGTGACAAATTTAATAATAATTTCTGTGAAAACGCAGCTCTACTTACTCAAAGTGGAAATAGTCCAGTATTCGTCAAAGAAAGATTTTGCACAATGTAATCAATAGCTATATACTTCCATTACTGATGAGGTAGGGTTCAGAGAATTAGAACCCGCAAAATCCTAGCCAAAACCCGCTTACAAGGCGGGTTTTGTGTTTACACTAAAAATTCTACCCGAAAATTTACAGACAAATCAAACTTGCCAATGAATCCCCTTCCCTGAGCTTCATAACCCTGACACCTTGAGTGGAACGACCGAGTGTAGGAATCTCTTTCAGATCAACGCGTATAACCTGACTCTTCTTGGACATAGCTACAATCTCTTCAACATCATCAGTGACAACCTTAGCGGCCATGAGTGGACCAGTCTTGGAAGTGACATTCATAGTCAATATTCCAGAACCACCACGATTTTGAGTTTTGTATTCAGAAAGTTTGGTCTTTTTACCATAACCATTTGCGCCCATTACGAACAGGGCTGGATTTTTGGCATCTTTGGAAACAACGTCGGCAGAGATGACTGCATCAACTTTTTCATCAAGTTTGATGACGCGTACACCAGTAGCGTTTCTACCCATTTCCCTAACATCGCTTTCTTTGAAACGGATAGACTGACCATCTTTTGTAGCAAGGACAATCTCATCATTCTTGGAAACAAAGGATACAGAAATAAGTTCATCACCAGCTTCCAGCGTAATAGCAATAAGGCCAGAACGACGAACATCGTGGAAATGTTTAGCGGAAGATTTTTTGCCTGTACCACTCTTTGTAACCATCATCAAAGCCAAGCCTTCTGCAGTCTTCTTGTCCTTTGGCATTGGCAATATGGAAGTAACTTTTTCACCATCGGAAAGTGAAAGGAAGTTCATGACAGACTTGCCTTTGGTAGCACGCTTTCCTTCTGGAATATCGTACATCTTGATCTGATAAGCTTTGCCTTTGTCAGTAAAGAATAGTAGATCGTTATGAGTTGAAGCGAAAATAAGGTGAGAAATAAAGTCCTCTTCTTTTGTATCTAGATCTACAACACCGATACCACCACGCTTCTGTTTGCGATACTCATCTGGATTGGTACGTTTGATGTAGCCACCCTTTGTAAGAACAAGTACGGACTCTTCATCAGCTATGAGATCTTCGGGATTGAAATCTTTCACACCATGTTTGACTATTTTAGTACGACGATCGTCGCCATACTTTTCTTTGATCTCCATAAGTTCAGCTTTGATGAGAGCTCGGACTTTCTTTTCACTACCCAGAATCTCTTTGAGTCTAGCTATCAAATCTTGAACTTCAGCCAATTCATCTAGGACTTTCTTACGCTCTAGTCCAGCCAACTTTTGCAATCTCATTTCTAGAATAGCTGTAGCCTGTAACGGACTAAACTTGAACTTCTTCATGAGGCCGGCATGAGCTTCTGCTACATCCTTTGAAGCACGGATAAGAGTAATGATCTCATCAATATGATCTAGAGCTTTCTTCAAACCTAGCAAGATATGTTCACGTTCTTCGGCTTTGGTAAGGTCAAACTGAGTGCGACGACGAATAACTATAATGCGATGTTTGACGAATTCTTCTAGAATAGACTTCAAGGAAAGTGTATGTGGTACACCATCTACTAGAGCAACGGTATTTACATGGAAAGCGTCTTCAAGTTGAGTATGTTTGTAAAGTTGATTGAGAATCTTTTCTGGATAAGAACCTTGCTTGAGATCAATAACAATACGAACATCTTCGGTCGACTCATCGCGTAGAGCACGAACGCCCTCTACTATTTTTTCACGAACTAAATCGGCAATCCTAGTTATCAAATCTGCTTTATTGACACGATAAGGTATAGAAGTGATAACAATCTGGAATTGGCCTTTTTTATCTTCAATGATCTCAGCTTCACCACGCACAGTAATACCACCACGACCAGTAGTGTAAGTATGAAGAATATCTTTTTGACCATACATGATAGCTCCAGTTGGAAAATCTGGACCTTTTATGAATTGTGTAAGGTCTTCTGTAGTAGCATCTTTGTTTTCTAGCAAATAAGCTGTTGCGTCAACGACTTCACGCAAATTGTGAGGAGGAATGTTGGTGGCCATACCGACAGCAATACCGAGTGTTCCATTCAAAAGAAGGTTTGGAACAGAAGAAGGAAGAACGATAGGCTCTGTACGTGTACCTTCATAGTTTGGACGAAAATCAACAGTATCCTTGTCTATATCCTTGAGAAGTTCTGATGAGATACGGGACATCTTTGCCTCGGTATAACGTGGAGCAGCAGCTGGATCACCATCTAGAGAACCGAAGTTACCTTGACCAATACCTAGTGGATAGCGCATACGAAAAGGTTGGATGAGGTTGACGAGAGATTCGTAAACAGCAACGTCGCCGTGAGGGTGATAGTTACCTGTTACGTCTCCAACGATCTTTGCAGACTTTCTGGTCTTACCTCCTGGAGAGAGGTTGAGCTCATGCATTGTATACAAAATACGACGATGTACAGGTTTCAAACCATCACGTACATCAGGAAGAGCACGAGCAGTGATGACTGACATCGCGTAGTCTAGATAAGACTCGCGCATTTCGGTTGTAATGCTACGTTCTACTATACCGGCACCGTTTCGAGCATCAACTTCAGCTTGATTAGATTTTGATTCACCTGGTTTTCTGGACATGTTTTATGAGTTCTGAATCTTCAGTTTAGCAGAAAAAAGTATTTTTTCCAAGTGATTATAGAGTTTGACGGGTATTACTTCCTCCCCGGTTTGACCTCTACGGTAGAAGTATAATTGACTTTCTTTGGACCAAATACAATATCTCTAATATCAACAAAGAATGAGCCTACACTGGCAATCATAGATCGTCCTGGTGTCTCAATCTTATTTACAGCTGTAGCGACGACATCATTGGAATGACCACCAAATGAACTTATCCAAAATGCAAAAATGATAGCTGTAACACCTAGAGAGATAGAAAAAGAATATCGCTTACGAATATGTTCAGGTTTAGCTCTTAGATTTTCTATATGATCTTGTAAAGACATTTTATAATGAAAAATCCCTAACGAAGCCACTCTAACAATAGAGTTATTATACCAAATAGAACAACAATCAACTATTCCTTTTCAAGGACAACAACTTCGGCCTCCTTCTCTTCTAGATCTTTTTTCTTCAAAGTGATCTTTGTTTCTGGCTTTGGATTTTCACCTGCCTCCTTGAGAAAAGATTTCAAAGAAACGGCATCATGTAATATTGGAATAATGATCTTTGGTTCCAGAGATACCGCTAGCTTATAAGCATCTGACGGACCAAGTACCCCATTACCACCTATTGGAACAAATAATATATCAACACCATCTATAGCTTCGTCAGCTTCCTTTGGTAATTCTGGAGTATTGACTGCTCCCAAAAAACAGATGTTCATACCTTCCAAGGAAACGCTGTAAACAGTGTTTATGCGCTTTTCTCCACCATAACCAGATTCTGAACTAAGACCTTTTATAAAAACATCTTTGACTTCGTATTCCCCTGGACCAGTAATAGAAAAAGCTTTCTTGTCGCCAAATGATACTTGATCCAAACCATTCATATCTGGATGATTGAGACTAGAAAGGACGATGTCTGCACCAAACTTGGCAGTTTTCATCTCTGAATCTTTTGAAACTGGATTGAAAGCAAGGACCGTATCTCCGAATTGGACTTTTACAAATGCTCCTCCTAAATAAGTGATAATCATGTTTACAATTTATCACAATGCGACTTCAAGGTCTACTCTCATTCGCCAGCTGGCGATAGACCTTGTAAAAACCCCTATTAAATGCTAGATTCTAGCGACACGGCATTGGCCGTATTTTAATAGTCTCGCGTTATCCCGCAATAATATTAATAGTTTAAAAAGCGGAGCGGAGACATACAAAAATGTTCAAAAAATTAAAAGAGACTTTGACTGGTCATAAAGACAAGTCAGAGACCGTAGTGGATCCAGAAACAAAGACAGTAGTAACAGCAAAAACCGAAGAGGCAACAAAAGAGACCAAGGTTGCATCTCCAAAAAAGTCAGCCAAAAACTCTACATCAACAGACAAAAAAGAAGTTGGTGAGGTAAAAAAGAATAAGGGTGATATGGAATTGACCGAGGAACAGAAGTCCAGTGTCATGGGCAAATTGTCCGAGACAATGAAAAACCCTCCAATCATCGGTGATTTGGTGGAAGGTTCTGTTATCGCAGTTGAAAAATCTTCAGTCTACGTAGATCTAGCACCATTCGGAACCGGTATCATATACGGTCGTGAATTTATCATTGCTCGTGACGTTATCAAAAAAATAAACGTTGGTGATGTTATCGCCGCAAAGATCGTTGATACAGCTCACAAAGAAGGCTATTACGAACTTTCTCTCAAGGAAGCTCGCCAAGCTCTCATTTGGAATGAAGCAGAGATTGCTATCAGAGAAAAGAAAGTTCTTGACCTTCCAGTCAAAGAAGCCAACAAAGGTGGACTTCTCATTGAATGGCAAGGCATCCTCGGTTTCCTACCAGCTTCACAGCTCAAGACCGATCATTACCCTCGCATTTCTGATGGTGACAAGGACAAGATTCTAGATGAGCTCAAGAAACTCATTGGCACACGCTTGCAAGTCGCTATCATCACTGCTGATCCAAAAGAAGGTAAGCTCATCTTCTCAGAGAAAGGTTCTGAATCAAAAGAAAAAGAGAAAATCGTCAGTAAGTATGAGATCGGTGACGATGTTGAAGGTACTATCACAGGTATCGTTGATTTCGGAGTATTCGTCAAACTTGAAGAAGGTTTGGAAGGACTCATTCATATTTCCGAGATTGATTGGGGACTTGTTGATGATCCACGCAACTTTGTAAAGGTTGGCCAGAAAGTCAAAGCCAAGATTATTGAGATCAAGGATGGCAAGATTTCCCTATCACTCAAACAATTGAAGACCAACCCTTGGACCGAAGCTGCAAAGAAATACAAGAAAGATATGTCTGTCTCTGGAGTTATTATCAAATTCAACAAACATGGTGCATTAGCTTCTATAGAAGAAGGTGTCGCCGGTCTAGTCCATGTCTCAGAATTTGGTTCTGAAGAAAAACTCAAGAAATCTCTAGAATTGGGTAAGACTTATGACTTCAAGATAACCTTGTTTGATCCTAAGGAACAAAAGATGGCATTAGCTTATTCAGGAGAAAAGAAATAATTATCACTCTCAAAAAACCCTGAGCTTGTCGAAGGGTTTTTTGATTGTTAATATTTTAAAAATATGGTATTTTTTAAATGGTGGTGAAAATCTTTAGCAGAAAGGTTCCTATGCCAACAGTTCTAGAGAGTTGTACATCCGCAGTCAGAATAGGCAGACCAATTGCAGGAGACGTGAGATTTCTCGAAGATCCTTTTCCTTCGCAATGTCTCCTAATGCCCAGCACGGTTCCAGAAGAAGATTGCTCATCTGTAACATGTGATGTGTGTGGCAAGAAAGTGCCACGAGAATTGATGATGGAACATATTTGCCAAGCAGACTGATATGCTTCACATTACTCAAAACGGCGTCATCATAAGGTGGCGCTCTTTTTTTATTTAAAAATTTATATAAAAAATTAGCCCGCCACCGAAGTGAGCGAGCTAATTGTTGATAAGAACTTTCCATGTTGACTACGTCACAGCCGAAGCGATTTCATCAATTGTCCGCATGACCGCGTCGTATGGTTTTTCAGCCTTAACAATCGGTCTACCGATGACGATACGATCCGCACCAGCCTTAATGGCTTTTGCAGGAGTCATAATCCGTTCCGGATTCTGATCATCACCAGGGACGATAGCCCATGTCGGCCGAATTCCAGGAGTGTTGATGCTCATACGATCACTTAATGTCCGAAGTGTTGATGCTTCCTTTGGAGAACAAATCCAACCGTCAATACCTGCAACCAGGGCATGTTTAGCTAACATTAAGACTGTAGCACCAATGTCGCTGGAATAGATTTTCTGCACATCTGCCCCATTGAGACTCGTGAGAACTGTTACACCGAGCACTTCCGTATCAGGTAATTCTTTCTTGAGTGCTTGCATCGCTAGAACTCCTGCCGAACAGACAGTAGTAAGCAATTCTGGCTTCGCTTCCTTCAATAAGATTCCATCTGTAGACAGAGTCTCACCGATATCGTAGAGCTTTAGGTCAGCGAAGACTCGCAAACCACATGATTGAATCTCACTGATCAAATCGTAACCACAAGCTCGTAGAGCAGAGTTTACCTTGAGGTAGACCCCGGTTCCTTTGAGACTGTTGGCTAACGCAAGAACCTGTGATCGAACCCCCACTCTGCCGTAGAATTTTTCCCAAGGCTGTCCCGGTTTGAAATCAGCAGCAACGATCAACCGTTCCGCCGGTGTCAATATTTTTTGCATACTATTTTCCTTTCTTTTTTTCTTTTGGTCTAAGAATACTGTTCCATTACTGCGCAGAGACGCGCCCAGTTTTTCTTCACTTCCAGTTCGAGTCTCCCAGCAGCGATATCGTTCGCAACCGCAGGATCATCCTGTTCGTATTCGGGATACGCTTCACGAATAGAAGCAACAACAGGCAGATCTTTTCCAGCGAACAAACCACTTTTTGGCATGTAGGACATTTCGTAAACAGGAGAACGATTGAGTGCTCCAACAAGGAGTACAATCTCCGCTCCAGTAGCAGCGACCTCGGCCAAGGTGTTATCGGTATTTTGGAAGTTGTTAAAAACGTCTTCCGCGATGGCGATGCGTTCACCTTTCTCGAAATCAAACTGCGAGAGGTCCCACGTATATTCCTGTTTCTTACCCGCTTCTGTCGGTTTCGGTTTCTTGTCTGCATACACAAACCGTTTACCAGCAATACGTGCTAGCTCCTGACCAAATGTTCGCCCACCTTGCGGAATTCCACAGACAGTGTCGAACGTGTCGAGCAGGTTTTGATCGCGAAGTTTCTGACAGGCAACTTCGGCAAACATCTCGACGACTTTCAGATGAGATTCAATCCGCCGGAAGTTGAAGTAAATATTTCCGACGAGATTCCGTCCTTTGCTATCTTTTCCTGCGTAGGCAACCAAAGGTCCCTTACGCTCAGAACCAACTTTTGGGCGGATATATACTGCATCGCAACGTTTCCCAAGTTCCATGAGACTTTCTCCTGGATATGGATTGATTGGCTTCATAATTGGCTTCATAACTATTCTCTTTTTTTAATGTTCAAAATTGACGCTTTAAGGTAGCGCCTTGACCTGTGTCAACTAAGTTAACTCTAAATGAACATTAGCTTAAAATCTGTAAATAGTAAAGCCGACAACAAAAAATCAGCCCCGACAACAATTAAGTGTCAGGGCTGAGTTGTTTTTAATCTTAACCAACGAGTTTCCAAGGAAGTTCCGTACCTCCTGTGAAAACCTGAACAGAACCAACTTTCTTTGGAACCATCAGAGCAGTACGTTCAATCGTCATCGTCTCCGAACTCACTTCCATACCATAAATTCCAAGGAAGTTTTCAGAAAGAAACGGACCGAGATGTTCAAGTGCGTTTTCTTCGTCAAAGACGGTCGCATAAAGCTCGACGGCCGATGAGGCAGTGAATATGCCAGCCGCGCAACCGTAGCAACGAGACTTAACGCTTTCATCATGAGGGGCGGAATCTGTTCCTGCTCCAAAACGAGGATGACCCGAAGTTACATATTCACGAATGCGTTGCCGATGTATTTCACGCTTCGGTACAGGCTTGCAATAGTGACCGGGATTCATACCACCCCAAAACATCGCATTACGATTGATCATGAGGTGATGAGCCGTCACGGTGGCATATACTTCTTCATAGCCAAGTGCCGGAGCTAATGAAACGAATTCGGCTGCACGTCCGTCAGTGATATGTTCAAAGACCACCGGCAATCCTGGAAAGGACCTGAGGATGGGCTTGAGATCACGATCAACGGAAACGATCTCGCGATCAAATTCGTCAACATTTTCTTCAACCGCTTCAAAGTGTCCGAGCAATGGAATTTTATATTTCTCCATTGCTTCAAACACTGGATAGCGACCAAGAAGATTCCTCACACCATGTGCTGAACCAGTAGTTCCACCTTGACCTTTTTGATTGGCCATATAGAGTTTCACTGCTCGCCAGACACCATCTTTGAATCCACGTACGACTTCTTCTGGACTTGTATCGTCCGTGAGATAACAAGTCATACACGGCATGAATTGATTTTCACCATTACCAATGAATGGAATGCGATTCATAAAATAACCACTTCTAACCTCATCAATACGTTTTCGATAGGCTTTCGCTTTCTCAATCGTAGAGATTGGACTTGTTAGATTCGGCATGATAATCGCTCCCGTTGCACGCTGTTTAAGCGTAGACGGAAGGACCATTTTCATCATCTCACCATCGCGGATGTGGAGGTGGCGATCAAACCACCGAGGTATTGTTACTGAGTTCTCTTTCATAAGTCTTCCTTTCTGACGATTGCTGTTGGCTTCCATGGAGTCCGTAAATGAATTGCACCGAAGCCGATCGCTTTCGCGCCGAGTCTCCGGAGTTTTTCCATATCTTCAAATTCCATGACACTTGGACCGATCACTGGGAGCGATCCTTGTTTTGCAAGAGCTTCGACTGCTGGCCAGTTGTACTTCTGTGCCGGTTTGCCAGAGACGCCTCCGCCTCCACCACCGACTTGTTTCTCGAGCTTCCACAAAGGTGTTTGCTCGCCGTTAGTAAAAACTGTCTTCCAAGGTACGCTATTGAGTGAAACTGCTTCCACAATTCCAACAAGTCCACGTACAATAGTGAGATAGTCCTGATCAGCCGAGACTTTGACAATGACGGGATGACGCGAAACACGTTTGACTGCCTTCACACTGTTCACAACCATTTCTACCATTTCCATAGCATGACCAGTGTTTGGACATGAGACGTTGACTTCAAGCGCAACAAGATCGAAGCGATTGAGCATCTCTGCCATTTCCACAAGTTCTCTTTCATCACCGAAAATTGATCCGGCTGTCGGAAACTTTTGAAAATCAATATTAGGACCAACTTCCCTACACCACCATTCAATACCGGGATTTGTAAGTCCTACTTTATTGACCGAACCACCAGGGATCAGACGAACGCAAGCCCAAGGTTTCCACCATCGAAGATTTCCTTGACGCGGATTACGAGTCAAAGATTTGATCACTACAGTGAAGAGTTCAGGTTTAATGAGACCGAGCCACACCAGTGGTCGTTCCCAAAGCCAGCCTTTACCATCAAAGGCGAGAGCCCCGCTTGCAACCATATAGTTGAACGCGTGACCGTTTGAAAGAGTTATCATTAGAAAGTTCTCCAGTCTGTTGATTTATTTTAATGTTCAAATGAGCACACTGAGCCGTGCTTTTGGCTTTATCGATTTATCGATTCTTTTAAGACCCTACAACAAAATTATTTGGTAGTCAATCAAGCTACACCAACAATTAAATATTGAACACTATCAAAGATAATGCTAATATTTCATCGGACTGGAGAAAGGAATCTTATGTCAAAAAGTTTCAACAGCCAAATCCTTATGGCGAGGATGTTGGCTGATGAAGACGGAGGATTGTTTGGCGATTATTCACAAAAACACACTCTTGGTAATGAGACGGAAATTCCTGTAAAAAAGGAAGATGATCCGAAAACATGCCCACGTTGTGGATTAGTTTTCAGTCGAGGATGCGACACGGCTCACGCTTGTGTGGCAGACTAATAGGAGGCGTTAATGCCGAATTCAAAACAGCATACCTTTTAGGCAATGCTGTTTTTTGTTACATCCCATTGTAAACACTCATAGCCTTTTCCCTTCCCTCTTTGATTATTGTAAGAACCGCTTCGGTAACTCTCTTCCCTACAGCTTTCAATTCTTTCAATTCATCATCTTTGAATTTTCCAAGAATAAATTTTTCAATTTTATCTTCGCCGTTTATGAGTTTAGCATTACCTTTTGCATTTTCTGGAGCAGTACCGATACGAATACGCAAAAAAGCTTCTGTCTTCACAGCTTTGATGATGGACTCCAAGCCATTGTGTCCACCAGAACTCCTGTTATACGAAATCCTCATACGACCCAAAGGTAAACTAAAATCATCATAAATAACGATCAATTTTTCTGCCGCTTTGACACTTTTTACAAGTGGAGCAATAGCTTTACCAGAAAGATTCATAAAAGTTTCTGGAGCAATTAGTGTAGCTTTTTCTTTTCCGATTTTCGCCTGACAAACTTTTGAATTTAGCTTTTTATTAAATTCAAATTCATCACCATATTCTTTTACAACAAAATCAAGAATCATACGACCTGTATTATGTCGTGTATTCTCATATTCTTCTCCTGGATTCCCTAGACCTGCAATAATGTAAGGCATAATACAAAACAGTATAGAATAAAAGACGATTTGTGTAAAACCGTTTTTTGTACTATAATGGCCTAATCATGGAGCCTTCAGACAATCTTTCTACCACTAATACTCCAGTCGTTATCATTAAAAAGACATTTTGGGACGATGTTCGCGAGTGGATACAAGTTATAGTCATTGCCCTACTCATATCTCTTCCGATCCGTTTCTTTATTGCGGAACCTTTCATTGTAAACGGTGCTTCTATGGACCCAACTTTCGCTACGGGACAATTTCTCATTGTTGATCGTCTAACATATCGTCTTGAAGCGCCATCGCGTGGAGATGTGATTGTCTTTGAATATCCCAACAATCCAAGTACTTATTACATCAAACGTATCATTGGTTTACCTGGAGAAACTCTAGATATAAAAGATGGGACTATCACAATAAGCAACCCTTCTTCAACTTCTACAATTCCAAACAATCAAACAGTTTTGAAAGAACCTTATGTAAAAAGCATTCACCGCTCATACGACACATTCCACACAAATCTCGGACCTACGGAATATTTCGTCATGGGAGACAATCGCGCAGAGAGTTCAGATTCTAGATTGTGGGGACCTCTAGATAAACATTACATAGTAGGTAGACCTATTGTTAGGCTTTTACCAATAACTACTATGTCAATATTACCTGGTGAATATAATCAATAATCAATTAACAGACAAAAACATGAACAAAAATAAAAAAAATGAATCAAGTGGCTCAAAATTTATTGCTCATGACCATTTAGATAAGATTGGAGAAGTTGCTGTGTACTACGGATTTACACCTATAAAAAGTCCTTCAATAGGCAAAGCTGATCTTGATGCTGTAAAAGATATCATTGGTAATGACTACATAGACGATGAAACTGAAAATCATAAAAGGTTACCTTTACACGTAGAAGAAAAAATAGCTCTTATTCGTACATACCACGAGCTAAACATGCATTCTGCCCCTCAACCAGTAATGCTTTATTTCAAAGATTCTTGCAGAGGTTCTGGTGCACACAGATACGCTGATCTAGAAATCCTAGGACCTTCTGGACCTATTGCAGAGGCAACTCTCATCCAGACAGCCAGAATGATGCTAGCCGAAGAAGGTTATACTTCTACTACCGTAGAAATAAATTCTATAGGAGACCGTGACTCCCTCGGTCGTTTCTCTAGAGAACTTACTGCTTACTACCGCAAACACATAAATGAGATGTCCACCAATAGTCGTGAGCTTTTCAAGAAAGATGCTTTTGAACTTCTAGCTTGCCACGACAAAGATTGTCAGGAATTAAATAGCAAAGCTCCACGTGCGATGGATTTCCTTTCAGAAAGTGGTCGTCAACATTTGGAAGAAATCTTAGAATTTTTTGAAGCTTTGAAAATACCTTACACAGTAAACAACGGTCTTTTGGGTAATCGCAAATATTGGACCGAGACGATCTTCACAATCCTCAACAATGACAAGACAACAAAGAGTGATCATATCTTGGCTGTCGGTATGCGTTACAACAATCTAGCAAAACGTCTAGCTATGAAGCGAGACATCCCAGGAGTTGGCATATCCCTTCTCATCAAAGAGAGCAAAAACGGTCTACGCAAACCTATAACAAAAACCAAAAAACCTATCGCTTCTTTCGTCCAGCTTGGTCTTCAATCAAAACTTATTTCCCTTGAAATCATTGAAAGTCTTCGTCAAGTCAAGATCCCTCTATATCTATCGTTGGCCAAAGATAGACTTGGTGCCCAAGTATCATCTGTAGAAAAATACAACACTCCTTACGTCATTGTGGTTGGCAAAAAAGAAGCCGTAGAACGAACAGCTATCGTACGTAAAAATGATACCCATTCTCAAGATATTATCTCTTTGGAAGAATTGCCAAAATACATGAAAAGTATTGAGGCTAAACATAATAAGAAGTAAGGAATTTGCGCTATTTTCTTCTTCATGCTATTCTTTTTCCATGATAAATGTTGAAGTAACAAAGAATGCTGGTGAGAACGCCATGGGTGTTATTCGCCGTTTTACCCGTAAAGTACAAGGTTCCGGTATTATTCCTCGCGTTAGAAGCCTCCGTTCTAGCACTCGTGTCCAATCAAAATACAAAGTCAAACAACGCGCTCTTACTCTCATGAAGCGCCGTGAGAACATGGCCGAACTCATCAAACTAGGCAAAGCTCCAGTCAAAGCAGAGAGAGGTGCCAAGAAAAAGTAAAGGTTGTGTCTAAGACTTTTTCAATCATAAACGAAACTACATCTGAGCTTCCAAAGCTTCCTTTTCAAGCAATAAAGGAAGCTTCTTTGGGTAAAAAATACTCTTTAAATCTGATTATCACTACTTCAAAGCAGATAGAGAAACTCAATACCATATATCGTGACAAAGAATATCCTACCGATATCCTGAGTTTCCCTATTTCAGATAATGAAGGAGAAATCTATATCTCTTTAGCCGAAACGAAAAAAGAAGCGGTAAAATTTGAAAGGACTTTTGAAAATTTCTTAGCTTTTCTCTTTATCCACGGTTGTGTTCATTTGAAAGGATACGACCATAGTAGTACAATGGAAGACATAGAGGTTGATTTGCGCAAACAATTTAAAGTCTAAAAAGACTTGAGTTATTTGGACGCAATTTGAACATCTTTCTAATTATGTCCAGAAATATAATAACCGGAATAGATATAGGAACTTACTACGTGAAGGTTGTTATCGCTAGTGTCAAAGATCGTAACGAAAAAGGCATGCCAAAAATCATCGCTTCTGGCATGGCCGAATCTCGCGGACTTAGACACGGTTACGTAACCAATGTTCGCGATGTTGCCAACAGTATCGAAAAAGCTATAGCTATAGCCGAAGAAAAAGCTGATCTAAAAATCAAAAAAGCTTTTATAGGTATTTCTGGAATAGGTCTAGCTGGTACGACCGTCAACAGTTTCGTCATGACATCTCGTGCCGATGCAGAGATAACTAGTCTTGATCTCAAAAATCTTCACGAACAATGTGAAAAAGATATTCCTCGTGCAGATATAGCCAATCGTAGAATCATTTACGATATTCCTTTGCAATATAAAATAGATGGATTCCCTTCCCTAGGTTCACCCGAAGGTATGAAGGGTAATAAAATAGAACAGAAAACTCTCTTCATAACTTGTCTTGACCATCATGTTACTGATCTCATCTCTGCAGTCAATGAAACTGGTGTAGAAGTAGAAGATGTCATGGCTGCACCTTTAGCAGCAGGTTTTGTTACTCTTACCAAATCACAAAAGATCGCAGGCTGTGTATTGGCAAATATCGGAGCCGAGACCGTCTCTATCGCCGTCTTTGAAAATAATATTCCAACATCTTTAGAAGTCTTTCCTATCGGCTCTACAGATATAACAAATGACATTGCCCTCGGTCTCAAAGTTCCACTAGAAGAAGCTGAGCAAATCAAGATCGGCGTCATCACAGGCAGTTCATATCCAAAAAAGAAACTAGAGGAAATCATCGCTGCTCGCCTTTCTGATATTTTTGAACTTATTGAGGCCCACCTAAAGAAGATTGGTAGAAATGGTTTACTTCCTGCTGGTATCATCATTACTGGTGGAGGTTCTGGTCTAAATACCATAGATACATTAGCCAAAGTCTCTTTGAAATTGCCTTCACGTATTGGTTCCATTGGTCACCTTGATTCCAAATCTTCATTCAAAGATGCTACTTGGGCAGTGGCTTACGGTCTATGTCTCTGGGGCCTTCATACCGAAGAAAGTCCTGAGATAGACAATACCAAAGTCGCCATAAGAAACGTTTGGAAAAAAGTTAAACTTTTAATAAGACAGTACTTACCTTAATATTAAACTTACTCCAGATGCCCCACCATACACCAGCCGGCTAATGGTAAGGGTGTCTGAAAAACAAAACTAATATGGTTCTCCCCGGACATCTTGCAGGCGGATACTTGGCTACATATGGAATATTGGCACTGTCTTCAAGTACAGCTGGTTTTTCATCATTTTCACCCACCGAACTTTCGGTACTTTTTATAATTGGAACTTTGGCTGGTGAATTGCCGGATTTGGATCTTGCGTGGTTTTATTTAGAAAATCGTAATCATAAACATTCAAAAGTTCACTCTCATCGCGAACATATAACTCACACACCTATTTTTTGGTTAGGAATTAGTGCGTTAATCGCTATCTTTGGTTTTATTTTTAATTCATCATTCATATCTTTTGTGGGATTACTGATCCTCGCCGGCACATGGACCCATTTTATTTTGGATTCTATAGAATCAGGTATTCGTTGGTTATGGCCGTTTTCTAATAAGAGCTTTTGTCTCATAAAGACAAAGATTGAAGGTCCAAAACCAAATGGTACAGTTGGTGGTTTCAATTATTATTGGAAATATGTGAAGAGTGAATACTTAACGTCAGTGACCTTCTATGCTGAGACTTTCATTACAATGATAGCAATACTAGTTTTTTTGTTTGCATAGATTTTGTGTAAGCTTTGTGTA
The DNA here is from genome assembly GCA_041666915.1 of Candidatus Paceibacterota bacterium. Classification (NCBI taxonomy): domain Bacteria; kingdom Bacillati; phylum Minisyncoccota; species Minisyncoccota bacterium. The sequence continues at coordinate 47,913 of JBAYFZ010000001.1, read as the reverse complement.
GGATAAGACTACTAAGATAGTTACAGAATATCGTCGACCGTTGGATGGATACGGTCAGATGAACGTGGTTGGACAAAGCGTTTTTTTGATGACCATTAAACATAGCTAAACATCTAAGATATCTCTTTTTCTCACTTACAAAAAAGTGACGAAAAATCCGTCACTTTTCAATTAGTACTTACTATTACGAAAAAGAATACCCGCCCGATTAACATTTCTTATTTGTAATACCTCTTTGATACCCCCTCCCCCCTAGGGGGTATCAATCAAACGAATACGGAAACACCCCCTCCCCCGGGGGGAGGGGGTCACTAATCTTTAAAGAAAAACGTACTACCGCCGTAAAGATAATCGCCACCATCAAAAATCCCGCAATCTCCTTTTGGAAATTGCGGGGTGAATTTAAATGACTTTTTTTAAGTACGCATCATATGAGCACGTATCAGAGCTCTTCTCAATCCGGCAGCATTACCATCGTAATCAGGGATATAATCCTTGATGACTACAGTTTCGACAGGAACACCTATTTTTTGAGCAACCGCAAGAGCGATTTCCCGAATGACTAACTCTTCTGAAAGACCCCCTAAGCTAACATCCACTCTTTCAGCCTCAACGCCGCGGTAAGATCTCATTTCACCACTCTTAAAAGCAACTAGGTATGATCTAGCCATAAACGAACTTCTCCTTTCTTTTATTAATGTCCTATTTCTATTCTATTTATTGTAAAGTCTGACACAATTTGACATATCAGTCAATCCTTTTGACGGTTCCTACTTGTCATGTCTTAATACGGCTCTACTAAGCCCTCTTTACTTGTATCTTGAAACTCCTGTGGTAATATACAACCTAAGGACAACCCAGAGCCTACCGCTTCGGAATAATCCAGAATTCATTTAAGATTAAAAGAAAAAATCATGCCAAACATAACTCCCGATATTGAAGCATTTGCCAGAATTAAAGTCCTTGGAGTAGGTGGCTCCGGTGGCAATGCAGTAAACCACATGATCGCTTCCAAAGTCAGAGGCGTAGATTTTATTGCCATCAACACAGATTCTCAAGACCTCCATCGTTCTCTAGCAAAAAAGCGCATCAACATTGGTAAAAATCTAACTCGCGGTCTAGGTACCGGTATGAATTCTGACCTTGGCCGTCGTGCTGTAGAGGAAACAAAAGATGATGTCCAAGAAACAGTCAAAGGTGCTGACATGGTTTTTGTTACTTGTGGTCTAGGTGGAGGTACTGGTAGTGGTGCCAGTCCTATCGTTGCAAGAACAGCAAAAGAACTCGGTTGCCTCACGGTTGCCGTAGTTACAAAACCTTTCTATTTTGAAGGTCGTCAACGTTCTCGTATTGCTGAAGCTGCCCTTGAAGATCTTCGCAAAGAAGTTGATGCTATCATTGTTATTCCAAACGACCGCCTCCTATCTGCTATAGGCAAAGAGACAACCGTCAAAAACGCTTTTAACATGTGTGATGAAATCTTGCGCCAAGCAGTTGAAGGTATCTCCGACCTCATCACTACACCCGGACTCATCAATATAGACTTCGCCGATATTCGTACTGTCATGGAAAATGCTGGTTCTGCTCTCATGGGTATAGGTAATGCCTCTGGTGAAAACCGCGCCATAGAAGCTGCCAAAGCTGCCATCAATTCCCCTCTTCTGGATGTTTCCATCGCTGGAGCCAAAGGTGTCCTATTCTCTATCGCTGGTGGTGAAGATCTTACAATGTTTGAAATCCAAGATGCTGCAAAAGTTATTACCGAGTCCATTGACCCTGAAGCCAAAATCATCTTCGGTACAGTTCGCGACGATAAGCTCAAGAAAAATGAGATCAAGATAACTGTCATTGCTACAGGTTTTCCAGAAACAGCACCATTAGCACAAAAACCAGCTCAACATTCCAACGTCCTCTCTTCAACACCAGCCGAATCTTCTCTTTCAAGTATAATGAAACGTACTCAAGAAAAAGGAAAAATATTCAATTCCCCACTTGATCCAAGAAAAGAACCTGTCTTAGTAGAGAAAACTGAATCAAAAAAGATTGAGGTTACGAAAGAAAACAAAGATGAAGATGATGATTGGGGTGCAATACCAGCTTTCTTGAGGAGATCTAGGTTGAAGTAATAGACCCTGCGTCATTCCCGCGAAGGCGGGAATCCAGGATTATTACAAATCAACAATCTATATCTTGTGGTAACCGTGGATTCCCGCCTTCGCGGGAATGACACAGAAAGAACATTAATGAATATTTTGAATAAAATTGTAAAATTTCTATTCTTTTTACTAGTCATCGCTACTCTAGGCGGTGTCGTCTATTACAATCGTGACAATTACAAACGCGCTTACCAGAATATCCGCTTATCTATTGGGTGGGACAAGCCTTGTACTATACCAATAACATATTACATTGGAGATTTTGATGAAAAATTTGGTCAGACACGATCACAATTCATAACAAATATGAATAAAGCGGTAAGTATCTGGAATTCAGCACTTGGTAGAGAGTTATTCAAATATTCTGACGATAAAACCAACGATATAGACGACCTCAAAATAAATCTGATTTTTGACAATCGCCAAGAAGCTACGGTGCAGATGAACACTATCGGATCAACTATAGATAATAGTAAAAGCTCATATAGTGATCTAAAAGCCAAATACACTTCTCTGCAAAATTCATATAATAGTCAAAAGAGTGCTATTCAGATACTCATAAATACATACGAAGCCAATAAAACGGCTTATGAAAAAGCTGTAGCGTATTGGAACAGTCGCGGAGGTGCTACAAAAGAAGAATTCTCCAAGTTACAAAAAACAAAAGCTTCTCTCAATTTGGAAGCAACTAACATCAATGATGCGAACAAAAGGTTGAATGATACGATAAATCAACTCAACTATACAGCCAATAGTTTGAATTCTTTGAATAAAGAAATAAACCAAAATGTCAGTACTTATAACACCATCAGTACTTCCAACGGCCCAGAATTTCAAGAAGGAGAATACGTGAGCGATGAAACTGGTCAAATAATAAATATTTATCAATACAAAGATTACAACAAACTAATTCGTGTCTTGGCTCATGAATTTGGCCACGCTTTGGGATTGGATCATGTAGCAGATTCAAAAGCTATAATGTACGCCTATAATATGGATTCAAATCTTACTCTAACCACAGACGACATTACCGCACTGAAAAATGTTTGTGAGATAAAGTAATCCCGGAGGCTTCACCTCCGGAAGCGAGGCTTCCGTAAACGATTTTTTATGTTAGAATAATCCCACTATGATCTACGACTTAGCAATTATTGGTGGAGGACCAGCCGGAGCAGCCGCCGCTGTTTATGCAGCCAGAAAGAGACTTCATACTGTCATTATTACAAAAGACTGGCTTGGTCAAAGTTCTGTTTCTGAAAAAATAGAAAACTGGATAGGTTCAGTAGCTATTTCTGGTACAGACCTTTCCAAGAATTTAGAAAATCACGTAAAGGCTTATGCAAAAGAAATCATTGATATCAAAGAAGGTGAAGGTTGTATTGATATTTCTGCAAATATTCAACCTCCTCAAAGTCTAATCGTAAAAACAGAAAAAAACGAATATTCAGCAAAAACTATCCTCATAGCATCTGGCAGTCACCGAAGAAAGCTAGATATTCTAGGCGCCGATAAATATGAACACAAAGGCCTCACCTATTGTGCCACTTGCGATGGACCTATGTATTCTGACCAAGATGTCGTAGTCATCGGTGGTGGTAATGCGGCTTTTGAAAGTGCCGCTCAACTCATGGCTTATTGCAAAAGTGTAACTATCATGAATCGTAGTGAGAAATTCAAAGCCGATCCGGGTACTATAGAAATAGTGAGTAAAAATCCAAAGGTCAAAGTCCTCACTATGGCGGTACCAAAAGAAGTTATTGGTGACAAATTTGTGACATCTATGATTTACACTGATATGAAGACGAAGAAAGATATTAAAATAAAAACTACTGGAATCTTCGTCGAGATCGGTTCTCTACCAAATACCGACTTTGCAAAAAATACTATCAAGTTAGACTCATTCAATCGTATTCCTGTAGATGCCAAAAACCAACAAACCGCTGTTCCTGGTATCTGGTCTGCTGGCGACTGTACCGATGGTCTCTATCATCAAAACAACATTGCTGCTGGTGACGCTGTCAAAGCTATTGAAGATATCTATTCGTATTTAAAAGCGAGGTAAAGAAAAGCCCGCACCTGTTTTTACACAAGCGCGGGGTGAAGTCTTCTAAATCTACTTTTGCTTTTGAACTGTCACTTGTGGTTTCTTCAGCTTATAAGTAATCCAAAACCCTGTGAAACTACCCGGACCACCGTTGATAGTGTTGACAGTGATGCAGATAATTTTCTTTGTTGGATTAGCACGCTCCCAATCTGATAGTAACCTCGCTCCATATTCACCTTCATTGAAACCTGAGGCATAATAGTTTCCATCAGCCATCTTCCTAGTTTCCTTATCCTTCCCACAATGAAGAAAAATAGTTTCTGCACTACTAATGTAACCAGAGCAAACAAACAACATGACTGCAAGAAATAACGTTTTCATGGTCTTTTTTACTTTCTATTTGAATGAACTTGTCGGATTTTTTCAGAGCCCAACATATGGCTCCAAGAACCTAATTTATTCTCTGTGTACGGTATAACATATCAGAACACAGAGGTCAAGGTATGTCTACTAATTCGTTGGAATGGCTTACACCCCCTCAGAAACAACCTCCACCGAATTATCGGTAATTTTTAGTACCCCATTCCCTTCAACCACAATCTCGCCCAAATTAGCCTTAACATTAAAAGAAATGTTACCCTCAAAATCATTCAGTATTTCCGCCGTACAGCCAAACTTTTTAACTTCAACATTCCCTGAAATAAAATAATCTTTTACAACCATCAGAGTAACCGTATCCAGACAAGCTTGCGCATTCATCTGTGTCTGGATTCGGAGTTCCCTCCTACTAATACTATCCGCATAAGCAATAGCTGAAGACATTGCGACCAAAGAAAAAGTCAGTGTTCCTGTTGCTAATAGGACCACGGCAATAAGAGCAACAAAACCTTTTTTATCATTGGTCTTGAATTTCATTAATTAATTGAATGTTATTTATATTTACAGCATAAGCATATTGAATAAAACCAGCCATCAAAAAAGACAAGAGAACCGTGTAAATTATTACTTCAATAAGAGTCATACCTATATTATAAGCTCTACTTTTAATCATAATTTATTTAAACTTATCTTATAAATAACCGGTGCTGTATGAGCCAAGATATACAAATGATCTCCATCGCAAGTCATAGCCTGCGGTTGTATTGGTAATGAATAAGCAGACGAAGTAGAAGCTGACAACTGCGTATCAAATATCTGTAATTCTCTATCAACTTGCCTAGTCGCCAAATAGATTCTATCTCTGTCCCTAACTATTCCATAAACACCGCTTGGTACATCTATTGAAAACGGATTATCCAAAGTTGTTGAAGAATTGGCTAACCACGAAAAAGCTTCATGATCACTAATAAAATTGAAACCACCTGAAGTGCGTCCAAAATTCAAACTTTGTTCAAATAATGAAATAGTCTTACCTTCTTGCCTTTGCCAACCAGAAGGACTAAAAGTATTCAAAACCGTAGGATTATTAGGATTTTTAATATCAACAACTCTCAGTTGAAACTGATCTGAACTAGCTACATAAGCAATATTGCCATCAACATAAATATCATTGACCTTACTTCCAATCTCCAGACCACCAATCTTAACAGGATTGATAACATCCGAAACATCTATAATATTAAACTCCTCACCACTCCATTTTTCTGTGCCAAGATAAACTTTATTATTTTTATAAAAAATAGAACTAGCCAAAGCTGGAGTGGCCGTTGCAAAAGGTAAAGGTAATTTGAATTTCTTTTCTAAAACAGGATTCGCCAACCCATTCAAACGAATAATATGTAATTCTGAAGCCGTGCTAGGAGCTGCACCAAATATTCTATCACCAGCCAAACTGATTGAGACTAAACCTGGACCAGTGTTTATACTTGAAATAATTGCCGGATTGGAAATATTACCAATGTTTACAATAAATAAATCGGGGTCTGAAGCTATTGAAGAGTCTGCTGAAATGTAGGCCGTACCATTTCTAACTTCAAGATCTGTCAAAGGCATGGTCGGATTGATCGGCAAAGTTATAGGGGTGATTGAAACTATCGGAGTATTTACGGCTATTTGATTACTGAAATACTCATAAGAACCAGCCACATTCTCATTAGAATAATCAACTGAACATAAAGGTGTTCCGACAAATTCAGTTAGATTAGCATCTGAATTTTTGATAATTTCAATAAAAGATAACTTGCCAGAAGATGAAGCCATCTCTATATTTTTCTCTATTAAATCATTGCCATGTAAACCGGTTTTAATAGTCCCAAGTCCTGAATCGTACAGACCTAATAGGACGCTCCGATCTTTTGCTCTTTCAAATATTTGTCTTGATGAAATGGATGATTGTCCAATTATTACAATGAATATTGCTGACAAAGAAAAAGCCAAAAGAATATCAATCAGAATCATTCCGCTAATTCTGTCACGTTTAAAATTTCCTAATCGACACAACTTTTTTTTCTTCAAATCTGGATACATTTTATTGGTAATAATTATTTTTGCAGAGCACCTGAAATATTATAAATTGGCATCATTATAGAAAGAGCTATAGCTCCGACAATACAACCCATACCGACCATCATGATAGGTTCTATGAGAGCAGTTAACCTTTTCAATGAATGATCTATTTCCCTATCCAAAATATTTCCAGCTCGAATTATTGAGAGTCCCAAAGTACCAGAAGCTTCCCCGGCGTTAAGGAGTGCCGTTATATAAGAAGGGATATCCTTATGGACAATAACAGTTCCCAAAGAGAGCCCGCGAGATATTTTGATAATCTGATCGTGTAAAAATTGATTTAGTGGTATGAGTTGAATTGTATTAGCTGTACCCGAATAAGCTTCTTTGACCGATAAACCAGACTCTACAAGAGCTCCACAAGAATGTAGAAAAACGGCTAAATAATAGTTATAAAAAAGTCTACCAACAATAGGTATCTTTATAATTAACAATTGAAAAAACTTCCGAATAACTAGATACTTCCTCAGAATTATTCTCGAGATAATAAGAGCTATAATAGTTCCAACAAAAAGATGCAGTCCGTATTTAGTTAAAATCTCCGAAAAATAAATGACAATCTTTGTAACCAAAGGCAACTGCACATGCAGACTTTTCAGCATTGGAATAATCTGCGACATAACCCCACGTACAAGACCTATAGTTAATAATCCCGCAAATATCCCTATGACTACAGGATAAACCATGGCTGAAGTACATTTTTTGAATAGTTCATCTTCTTTTTCCAATAATAATCTAGCGGTCAACAACGACTTTGATAAAGAACCGGATAATTCACCATGTTCAATAAGACCCGAAGTAGTCTTGGAAATATGAACGAACTTTTCGAGACCAGAAAAAAGAGAGTTGCCAGATTCTACAGATAATCTTAGTTTCTGAATACTTATCTTTTGCTTTGGCAATAATCCTTCTTCTGATATTTGCAGAGCTTTGTTTATTTCCAGACCAGAAGAAAGATACATCTCCAGCCTCTCCAGCAACATTATAATGTCGCGACGCTTCCATTTTTTATTTTTTAATTTAATTTTTAGCATAAGATTATTCCGGCAATTATGTATGCAAGACATTTAGAACTTCCTCCTTGGTGGTAATACCCCATTCAATCTTTTCCAAACCATCTTCTCTGATAGGTCTAAAACCTTTTGTCATGGCATAGTCCAAATAAGCAGAGACTGGCTCCTTGGCAGAAATAAGCTCACTCATACCTTCATCTATCTCACAGGCTTCTGCTATGACAGATCTGCCAGAATATCCTGTATAACGACACGACTCACAGCCTTGAGAATTGCACTCGTGGCACATAGATCGAACAAGACGTTGAGCTACGACTAACTTCAACGTAGAAGCTAGTAAATAATGGTCTACACCCATATCAACCAAACGTGGAATAGCTTCTAAAGCAGAATTGGTATGCAAGGTAGAGAGAACCAAATGACCTGTGAGAGAAGTGTGAATGGCGACTTTTGCAGTTTCACTATCACGAATTTCGCCAACCATTATGACATCTGGATCTTGTCTTAAAGCAGACCGCAAACCAGTAGCGAAATTAACTCCATGAGAATGACGAATATGGATCTGACGAACACCTGCAATCTCGTACTCAACAGGATCTTCTAAAGTAATGATAGATAACGGTTCTCTTGCTTTCATAGATAAACAAGTATGGAGAGTCGTAGTCTTTCCAGAACCAGTCGGGCCAGTGACAAGAATGAGTCCGTGTTTTCTTTCCAAAGCATTACCGATAGACCTCACATGGTCTGGAGTAAAACCAAGCTTGGCAAAAGAAATATCTCCATCAACTCTGGTCGGCAAAAGACGCATGACAGCATTTTCACCATGATATGTAGGCATGAACGAAATTCTAATATTGTAATCTGACCCACCTATAACAGTCTTCCAACGCCCATCTTGTGGAGTAATATGTAAATCTGTACGAGCTCCAGAAAGGATCTTGAGCCTAGCGATAAATTCTTCTAACAGACGTCTTGGCAAAATACCGACATCACTTATCTGTCCATCAACCCTAAACCTAATAAAGATACCTTTTTCTCTAGGATCACAATGCACATCCGAAGCGTTCAGATGAACAGCGTAAGTCAAAAGCTGATCTATCGCTTCTACGGCTGTAGTCGGATCTACTGGGAATTTAATAATATTGATCTTGTTATTCAGATTTTCATCTATTTGTTTTTCATTCATAAAAAGATGATACCAAAACGAGTTAAAATCCTGATTAAGAAAGGTTAAAGAAACAATAAAAAAGTTATGAAGAAGTGATGAAGATTTTTTGGCGAGATGTCGCCTACATCCTGACAGATCCGATTGGTTGAAGAAAACCGCCATATGTTTGTGCACATTACCACTCCCTTGCAAACTTTTTATAATGTTGTACTATTATTCGCGGAGGTTTCTTGTTACAACCTATATATGGAATAGGAATGCAATAGGAGATCAAAAAATAAAATCAACGAAAAAGATAATATGGCAAGAAAAGCTGAAAGAAATTATCGGTTGGATCTGGAATCCACACTTAACGCCTGGAAAAACCGTCGGGGCAAAAAACCGAGTCTTGTTGCAGTCTCGGTAGCTTGCGCCGCTTTGGAGGAAGAGCGTAATGGACCGCTCGCACGTACTAGTAAGAGGTCAACAAGGGCACCGATGCTCGCGTGTGCTTAAGTAATATTTTTCGTTCAAACCCCGTCACATGTGACGGGGTTTTTAAAAATTTGACTTTTACTTACTTTTTATGCTTTACTTATGGGACGAGCCGTCGGCTCTCTTTTTAATCCTTCGACGGAAAACCCAATTAAAACCACATGGAAATCAGAAATATAGCTATTATCGCCCACGTAGACCACGGTAAGACCACTCTTACCGATGCCATCATGACCCAATGTGGTCACGGTGACGAAGGTACCATGGACTCCAATGCCCTAGAACAAGAGCGCGGTATTACTATTTACGCAAAGAATACTTCCATAAACTACAAAGGTACCAAGATCAATATCGTTGATACTCCCGGACACGCCGACTTCGGATCCGAGGTTGAACGCGTACTTCGTTCTATTGATACGGTTTTACTCGTAGTTGATGCACAAGAAGGTCCTATGCCACAGACACGTTTCGTCTTGAAGAAATCTTTGGAACTAGGTATCAAACCTATAGTTATCATCAATAAAATAGACAAGCCTGCCGCCAACCCTGCACGTGCTCATGATGAAGTTTTAGAATTATTCATGGAACTCGGTGCAAATGATGAACAAATAGATTTCCCTACTATTTACGCTATTGGTCGCACAGGAGTAGCAAAGAAGGCTCTTACCGACGATTCCAAAGACCTTACTCCACTTTTAGATACTATTTTGGAACATGTTCCACCTGCAAATAAAAAATCTCTAGAAAACAAAGACAGTTCAGCTGTTGAACCTCTAACTGCTCAAGTTTTCAACTTGGGTTATGACAATTTCCTTGGAAGATTGGCTGTTTGTCGTATCTATACTGGTAAAATAAAGAATGGTCAAAATGTTTGGGTCAAAGATATCAAAGGCAAATCATTCACTGGCAAGATCACAAAGCTTTTTACATTCAATGGTAAACAACGTACCGAGACTGAAACCGCCGAATCAGGCGACATCGTCACAGTCGCAGGTATGCCAGATATTTATATCGGAGAAACTATCGTAGATAATGAAAACACCCCTGCCATGACAGCTATCACGGTTGATGAACCAACCATTTCTCTACAATTTTTAGTTAACAATTCCCCTTTTGCAGGAAGAGAAGGTACATTCGTCACGGGTCGTCAGATTCGCGAAAGACTACAGTTAGAACTAGAGACAAACGTAGGATTAAAAGTTGATTTTACTTCTACAGATCCTGCCGTAGAAGGATTCACCGTCTATGGACGCGGAGAACTTCACGTAGCTATCCTCATAGAAAACATGCGTCGCGAAGGTTATGAACTCCAAGTTTCTCAACCAAAAGTCATCACTCGTGAAGAAAATGGTCAACTCATGGAACCATTTGAAGAAGTTATCATTGATACACCAGAAACATATTCTGGCATCATTATTGAGACTCTCGGAAAAAGAAAAGGTATCATGACTGATATGAAAAATCACGGCAATCAAGTTCGTATGGTTTTTGAAATACCTACTCGTGGTCTTTTGGGTTATCGCAACGCTTTTACTATTGATACAAAGGGTGAAGGTATCATGTCTAGTCGTGTCATTGGCTTCAAACCTCATGTAGGCGATATAGAAAAGCGTCAGACAGGCTCTATGACGTCTATGATGTCAGGACGTTCATTTGGTTTCTCACTCTGGAATCTACAAGACCGTGGACGCCTATTCATTATTCCAGCTATGGAGATTTACGAAGGTATGGTCATTGGTGATACATCAAAGGGTGACGACCTAGAAGTCAATCCTTGTAAAGGAAAACAACTTTCTAACATGCGTTCTTCTGGTAAAGACGAAGCTTTGACTCTCGTACCACCTTATACCCTCAGTATTGAACGTGGTCTAGAGCTCATGCGTGATGATGAATATCTAGAAATAACTCCAAAGAGTATCCGCTTACGCAAGAAGTTTCTCACAGAATTAGACCGAGCAAGAGCAAGAAGAAAAGATTTATAAAATAAAAAAGGAGGTTAACCTCCTTTTTTATTTCCACCTTGTTTTCATATATTCCTCAGCTTCACTCATAGAAAATGGCTGGGTGGAATTTCCCATTCTAACGAAGAATTCTTCTTTACCTTCAGAATTGTGGATGTAAGCCGGCTTATGACTAGGGTCTACAGAGACTAGACAGGCTTCATTGTCGTTGAAATAGTCAAAACGGGTGTGTATATAATTGGCAAATTTTATACCCAACATCGTCTTTACAAGATTATTCAAATGATTTTCAAAACCATCTCTATTTTTCTTGGCCAAAGTTTCAAAATCATTTTTAAGACCAGTAACCTTACCTTCATCATCTACACCTATTATCAGAGTTCCTCCGTCAGCATTCATAAAACCAGCAATAGTTTTTATCACTGCCCTTTCTACATCTTTGCTTACACTTTTTTTGCGGATATCATAACGCAAAGTCTGTTTGTATTCTAAAAACAAACCTTCACCTTCTTTGAGGAACATCTGCAAACTTCTAGAATGTATCGGTTTCTTCATCGTATTATCAATAGTCTGCTTGATAACTTCAACGTATTCTTCATAACCAGCAACATTTTGAATGATAGTGGTTCTGCCATTATCGTGTTCTAGAATTAAATTTGCATGACGAAGTATACGATCCAGAGGTCCTTGAGTTACTTCTACGGCAACGATGTGCAACAAAGAAACAGACCTTTGACGTCTCAAAAACAAACCTGAGCGACGAACTATTTCTCTTTCACGGATTTCGTAATACTTGAGATACCAATCAAAAAATAAAGCTAGTATATAGAATAGTTGGAATAAAGAAAATACAATTATAATGAAATTGTGATACTGAACATACTTATCCAAACCAATTCCAATAAATAATTGCTCATAATTGGCTAGGTAAGATATAGCCACAAAGATAACCACGGCCAGTATCTCCATGATTACAACATTCCTCAAAAAGACTACTGGACCTTCCTTGATGACTATTCTTTTCATAAATCTATCCTAACATATTTTTTACAATTACAAATTAAAGACGTTAGAAAATGTTTCTGTAGTTTTGTTTACACCATTCATTATTTGCAAGATAATTCCAGATACAAGTGACTTGATTATATCTGCTCCTTTAGGAACTTTGATATCAATAGATTCTTGAGTGGTGGTCGTAGATAGATCTGGAATAACATAGTCTTTAGGATCAACTCGATTGGCTGGTTTTGGGATAAAAGTAATAGGCTTATTTTCAATAACCTTTGGAACTGTATTCATTGATACTATAACCTTTGATGACGAACACTTTGAATCAGCCCCGCCATTTGAACCGAGACATGACCAGTTGTAACTAAACTCACTATCTTCTCTGTCAGAAAAAGAGCCTCTTACGCAAGAATTAAATTCTGTTGAACAATAACCAGAAACGGCTGTCGAGGGTGTATTAGAGTCAGAGTCAGAATCATTTGTATCAGAAGATCTAGACTTAGAAATGAATATTGCTGTTACCGTAAGGTTTGTATTTATTGTAACATTACAACTCCCATTTCCAGAACATCCTCCACCACTCCAACCAGAAAATGTAGAACCAGAAGCTGGTATAGCGGTAAGACTGATAGAAGTTCTAGGAGTCACATCTGACAATGAACAAGAAGATCCACAATTGATAGAACCACCCGTTACAGTTCCTTGGCCTGTACCGTATTTGGAAACAGATAATGAATAAGCTGTTGCAGGTTGATTGGTGACTGGTGTATTCGGCACAACAGGAGGAGGTGTGGTTGGAGGCACCGAAGGTGGTGGTGTAGTATTTACGTTACCTCTAGAAATCGCTGATCCTACAGTCTTAACTATATTAAGAATATTTGTACTCCAATCACTATTAAGTGCCGATGTTCTTACCGAGTATTTTCCAGCTGGAGCTTCTGGTGGGACGGTAAACTTCAAAGTGATACCGTCAGATAATATGTTATAAATCTTAAAGATATCGTTGAAACCAGCCGAGGCTTGCGGTATTGAAGTTGGGAAGATTTGTTTGATAATATCCGCAAATAAATTTGACTCTTCTTTAACAGCAACTGAACCAAGCCATGTAAGTTCAACCGTATTTCCTGTAGGTGAGAATCCTGTACCAGATACTATGTAAGTATTGGAATCATCAGGATCTGGCATGATTTGGCTAGGGGTTGGGGTAGGGCGTCTAACAGGAATTTCATCAGCATTTACACTTCCGTCTGTCTGTGCCATCTGAAGACATTCTGCCCAATGCTTTTGTGCATTTTTCTTCATTATTGGCTCATTTAACATAGCTGATATGACATAACCGCAACTAATGACGTTAAATCTCTGGCCCGCACCAGGAGTCAAAAGATGACCATACAAATCCATAATACTTACAGGAGATGGCCTGTAAAATACAGAAGCTCTGTCACTTTTTGGATTATCATCAAACAATTCATGATACACGTGGGAACACCCTAGATTATTATCTGAGCCATACATTATATTATGTTCAGAATCTACATAATCTTCAAATGGTTTCGTAGTACAATTCTTGGAATCTATATTTTTTGCAAGATCTCCAAAATAATCTTCCTTGGAAATGATGTACTCATCAGAAAGCTTAGCAAATGCATGTCCCCATTCATGTACTGCCACAAATTCAGTTATTTTCCCTTTAGACGATCCCATATTTAATTTGATAACCCTACTATCAAAATCAGTGTAGGCTATCATTTTAACCGTAGAAGCTGTTCTACCTTTATAAAATAGCAAATATATCGTATCACCTTTATCAATTGAATTGCATTTTGATTCGGTCCTAACAGCCCTATTAATACCATATTCAAGTCCATTAGAATACTGATCTCCAGAAGAATACGGCAAATCATCAAGTTCTACTTCATCTATATAAAAAGAAAGGAGATTTGAATATTTCTTTATAGGTTGAACAGATTTAAATCCACGATTAATAAAGTCATTTGCCATACCTGAAAGATCACTACTTGATAGTTCGGATGTCCTTCCTCTCAAAAATACAATTTTATTTGGCCCATCACCAGAAATCTTCTTACAAGTTTCTGACTTTTTCATTGATAAATCAAAAGTTAGCGGGCCAACCTTTATTGTAATCTTGCCATTTTTCGCTATAAGATTTTCTACAATAGGAAGATCTGTGGATTTATTCTTTACGGTCAAATACCAATATCTACTTTCAGACGATTGACCTTTTCCCAAGTCATCAAGGACAAACTCAAACAAAACAATTTCATTAAAGACTCCTCTATTTGCATACTTAATGTTCCAATTTGCCCCAGAAACATTTGGCACCAAAGGAATGTTCGGTCCGCCAGGATTTACTATAACTGCATCTAAACCATTATAAAGATTAAGCTTAGATAAGAAAGTTATGTAACACTCAATATTAGACCTGTTATCGTATATACCAAAACGCTCAGTGATTAATTTTCCTTGACCCCCAAAATAAAAATACTTTTTCATATTATCACAAGGTCTATAATTATTACCGTAATAATTATTAGAAAAATTTGTAGGAAAAGTATTGCTCTGATCTTGAAAATCACTACCTTGATTCTGGATGATTTCCGTATTATTTTCTTCCAAATTGGGCAGGTCGTAAGGTGTCCACCCCTGATACCCCCAGACCGAACCATCGACCTGAGCATAAACTTGATGAAAAAAACCTAGAGATATGCCAACCATCAATGTAACTACAAAAATACTGGTCTTAGCAAATAATTTCATACTTTATAAAAGTTAATTATTCATTATTAATTATTCATACAATTATACCATATACCCAAACCCTATTTGGCAGTTATACACTCCATGCTACAATATCCTCATGAAAGAAAATGTAAAAAAACTAGGTGTTGACCCATATAAGGGTGTCCGTGACTTCTATCCAGCCGATATGGCCACCGAAAATAAAATCTTCAATATCTGGAGAAATAATTGCGAAAAGTATGGCTACGAAGAATACGGCGCCTCCGTTTTGGAACCTGCCGATCTTTATCGAGCAAAATCCGGCGCAGAAATAGTCAACGAACAAACTTACACCTTCACTGACCGCGGAGATCGTGAGGTTACACTTCGTCCTGAGATGACACCTACCGTTGCTCGCATGATAGCTGGGCGTAGACGTGAACTCGTATCCCCTATTCGTTGGTTTTCTATTCCAAACCTTTTCCGATACGAACAACCACAACGTGGACGCACTCGTGAACATTGGCAACTCAATGCTGATATTTTCGGTGTAGAATCCATAAACGCCGAGATTGAGATCATCAATCTAGCTTACGATATCGTCAGATCTTATGGTCTCAAAGATACAGATTTTGAAATTCGTCTCAACAATCGCAAGGTTATGAATTACATAACCAAGGAAGTTTTTGGTTTGGATGAAACATTGTCACAAAAAGTCTCTAAACTCATAGACAAAAAAGATAAACTCAAACCAGAGGCTTTTCAGGCTGGGGTTGAAGAGATATTCAACTCTGTTGTCATTTCCCAAAAATTCCTTACTCTACTCAATTCCAAAAATTTTGAAGAATTCACTTCCCTATTACCCCAAACAAAAGAAGAACATGTTGGTTTAAAGGAGATTCGTCAGGTCATAGAAGGCCTCGAAAGGCTCGGCATCACCAATGTACGCTTTGATCAGACACTCATGCGTGGTTTTGATTATTATACTGGTATCGTATTTGAGATATTTGACCTCAATCCTATAAACCGACGCTCAGTCTTTGGTGGTGGCCGTTACGACGATCTCTTGGCATTATTCGGTAATGACAAAATGCCAGCCGTTGGTTTTGGAACTGGAGATTTGATAGCAAAAGACCTTATGGAAACATATGGCACCCTCCCAAAGAGAAATGATATTGCCGATGTTTCTATTTGTATTGTTGGCGAACAAAATACTCCATATTCTCTAGAATTAGCGCAGACGCTACGCGAACAAGGTATCCGTGTTGCAGTAGATTTATCAAACAAAAAACTCGGTGACCAGATCGGCAACGTAGTCAAACGTGGAATTCCAAAAGTTATCTGCATTGGTGATGAAGAAATCAAGACTGGTAAATTATGTGTAAAAACTTTGGCAAATGGAAATGAAGAGTTCGTCACCGAAGGAGAAATAATAAATATCTTAAAAAAGAACTAAAAGCCTGCTAAAACAGGTTTTTTAGTATTTTCCTTGCACTATCTCTAGTAGACCTTTACAATAGAACCTATGCGCAAAATAACTTTTGACTTGGAAACAAAAAACTTTTTCCAAGATGTAGGATCAAACGACCCAGTAGATTTAGATATTTCTGTAGTTTGTATACACGATTCAGCTACCGATCAATATACAAGTTACTTAGAAAATGACTTCAACAAACTTTGGCCTATATTAGAACAAGCCGATATGCTCATCACTTGGAACGGTGACCATTTTGATATTCCGCTTTTGAATAAATACTATCCTGGTGATCTGACGAAAATAAAAAGTCTGGACCTTATGAAAGAAGTACAAAAGATATTGGGCCGACGACTCAAACTAGATGGTGTAGGCGAAGCTACTTTAGGCAAAAACAAAACTGGTCATGGTTCTGAAGCTATCACTTGGTGGCAAAATGGTGAGATAGATAAACTCATCTCATACTGTACCGAGGATGTCAGATTGACCAAAGAATTATATGACTATGCCGTAGCAAATAAACTTTTGAAATACAAAGAACTTGGTTCTATAAAAGAAATAAAATTGGATATAAGCACGTGGGAAATACCCGAGTCTAGTGCCATGACTTACACATTGCCTTTTTAGAAATGTTACAATGATTACAAGCCACTAACAAAAAAATAATTATGGAAAATAAACCAAGTTTCATCACAATACCAGGAGCCATCATCATTGCCGGAGCTATCATTGCAATGACTCTCATATACGTATTCAAACCAAGTTCTACTATTGTAAAAGATGCAAAAGTTGAAAATGCCCCAGCCATAAATCTTGCACCGATAACATCCGCCGACCGTATTTTGGGAAATCCAAACGCTCCAATAAAAATTGTTGAATACTCCGATCCTTCATGTCCATTCTGTAAAATCTTCAACGAAACAATGGTAGAAATAATGGACAAATATGGACCAGAAGGTAAGGTTGCTTTGATTTATAGAAGTTTTCCTCTAGACACTCCAGATGCAGAAGGTAATGTCCTTCACCCCAACGCAGCAAATGAATCACGTGCCATAGAATGTGCTGGTATCTTGGGAGGAAATGAAAAATTCTGGGAATATGAAAAGAAGCTCTATGATTTGACTCCTTCAGTAACCTCCAAAACTCCAGAAGGTTTGGATCAAAAACAACTCCCTATCATGGCAAAAGGTTTGGGTCTTGATATTATTGCATTCAATGAATGTCTCAATAGCCAAAAAGCTAAAGATATAGTCAGTGCTCAAAAATTGAGTGGTATAAATGCCAATGTCTCTGGTACTCCAACTAGTTTCTTTGTTCTTAGTGAAAAAATCAATCCTACCGCAACTACATATGTATCCAATGCTCTTATCCAATACAGAATTCCTCAGAGCCTACTATACGTCACTGATGATAAAAAGATGATCGTTATGAGTGGTGCAATGCCAAAGATTATGGTAACGGGAATTATAGATAGTCTGTTGAAATAATTTTTGTGTCATTCCCGCGAAGGCGGGAATCCAGGATGTTACCACAAAATCCATTTTCAAATAAATTATAGCAAACTATTATCTCGTAATAATCCTGGATTCCCGCCTTCGCGGGAATGACAACAGTTAGAAATTCTTTAACTCTTAAGAAGCCTTCCAAGTCTGCAATAACTACACTCCTTATCGTCACAACTTGAATCTATAAAAGAAAGATTAACAATATCTTTTGCTGTTTTTTCTATCAAAGATTTGATATCCTCAACTTCTCTATCAGTTATTTCAAATCGTTCTTTCTTGAATTTTCCCCTTTCGTTAGGTTCTATAAAATCTATCTCCCCATATTTCATAGTAAACTTCTTACTTTCATCAAGAAGTAATCTATAAAAAACCAACTGACGTTTGTAATTACCATTGGCAGTTTTTGTCTTACCTTCTATATCATTCCTAGACTTAGGTTTTGAAGTTTTATAATCCACGACAAGGACATTCTTCTCATCAAGAAGTTCAACCTTATCAAGTTTACCCGTAAGATATAACTTTATTTTTACAGAATTTTTATCTTTTTGATTTTTAATATTTAATTCAAGTTCCACAGCTTTAACAGCATACTCCGTAAGCAAGTTACGATCCCAACTACCATTGTATGTAGAAAAATATCCTTCCAAAGCTTCTTTTCCCTTTTTGAATGAATCCTGACGATCATCTGTGGACATAGGCTGTCTATCCAAATAATGCTTGAAAATATCAACTAATTCCTTCTTGGACATGTCTCTTTCTATCTTATAAGCCTCAAAAAAGGCCCTTAAAGCCGAGTGTATAGCTGTTCCATACATTTGATGCTTATTTTGCGCCTGTGGCACCCTGACAAGATTTACGAAGAAGTAACGCCACGGGCATTCCAGATAGCTATTCAAATGAGTAACAGAAAAAGGTTGTGACAAAAACTTTGATCTGACGAAGTCTGGATTGAGTATAGAAACCGCTGGTGTAGCATGTGGAGTTTTCATCTTACGAATAAAAAAATCTGGACTGTTTAAAGTTTCTGGTTTATTGAAAGAAATAAGAGTTGGTTCTATTTCAGATAAAAACTGACTTCTGACAGTTTCCTTTTCATCATTAAACCTCGCATAAGAAATGTTTATAGATTCACGAGCTCGAGTCATGGCTACGTAAAATAGACGACGCTCATCTTCAATCCTACCAACATCACGAGCATGTTCTATGACTGGAACGGAAAAATGATTTCGCCTTGTACGATTGCCCCAAACTCCATCTACAGCATTAACAATAAAAACATGATTGAATTCCAAACCTTTGGCACGATGAGCAGTCATGAGACGTACACCGCCGACATGATCCGTGAAAGTGCGCTTGGTCATGATACCGTGATTGCTGACTATATCTATATATTCTATAAAGTCAGCCAGATAAAATGTCTTCTTGGATGAAGAAGCTTTTACGACTTTTTCAAATAAAACTTCCAACGAAGCCAATCTTTCCAACGAATTTGGTGCAGAAACTATTGATGCCAACAAATTTGTTTCTTGTATCAATTTCTGCAAGAAATCTGGAAAAGCCATCGTCTGAGATTCCCCTGACCAAGTGGTAATCTTTTTATAAGCACTCTTAATTTCATTTAACCTAGAAGGGCCGATAAAATCTCTAAGTTGTGGCCACTTTTTACCAGCCAAAAGTTCTTCAATTATTTTATATAATGATATTCTTTCGCGACTAGCATGATTGAAAATTTCCGAGACAGAAGCTGGGCTACAACCGAGTTCGGAAAGTAGTAGGGCTTTGCCCAACAATTCACTATTGGATGGATCGTGTATAGCTCGGCAAATGGCAATAACTTTTGCAGAATCAACATCATCTAGAATGTTGTGATCTGATTCAATACGACAAACTACGCCATGGAATCTCAAAGCTTCAGCCACTGCTTTGGCTTCTTTATTCTCACGATACAAAATAGCTATCTCTTCTGGCTTCTCACCTTTTTTTATCAGACGTTCCATAATGTTGGCCAAATATTCTAACTCATCATTTTTAGTAGAAAATTCATCTATGAATATTGGCTTACTACCAACTTGTAGGGATAATAATTTTGGTAAATCACGCCCATGAACACTAGGATTATTCACAATAAGACTATGTGAAGCATCCAAAATACCCTGATGTGAACGATAGTTATGAGTAAGTTCAATGACTACAGCATCTTTATATTTTTTGGAAAAATACAAAAAGTTTTCCAAAGAAGCTCCTTGGAATCTATATATAGCCTGTTTATCATCACCGACAATAAACAAGTTTGGAGAATCATGAAAATCTGCTAACAATTCCAATATTCTATTTTGGGAAGCGTTAGCATCTTGATGTTCATCAGCCAAGATATATTGGTAAACTTCCTGAAGAAAAAGTTTGAGCATAGGCTCTTTTTCCATAGCTCTTATCAATTCCAAAAGCATATCGTCAAAATCGTAATATTTTTGTTCAGACAATTCCCCTTCGTATTTTTTGTATATTCCAGCTAACTCCAGATTTTTCTCATTTCTCTTTTCCAGTTTTTCAATTTCGGTGGCCGACAATTCCTTATCCCCTTTTACAAATCTAGATGGGTCGTTCATGTCCTCTTTTACACTTTTCAGTAATTTTTCAGGAGAAATATTTTCTCTCTTCAATAGATGTATTTCATTCAAAACCGACTTAACATAATATCCAGGATCTCCAAAAGGACGTAAAATTTTCACATCGCGAGCTTGAATAAGTTTTTCCACAATCTTAACCTGCTCAGCGTCAGTAATAATCTTTGATCCAATAATCCTAGAAAAATAATCTGGATATTCTTGAATAATCTTTTCTGCAAAACCATGAAATGTATGAATATTTACCTTGTAAGCATCTGGACCAATGATCTCCATAAGTTTACGTCGCATAACATAAGCTCCAGATTCGGTAAAAGTGAGAGCTAGGATATTTTCTGGTGCAGTGTCGGTCTTCTTCAAAATATTTGCTATACGCAAAGTGAGCACCGTGGTCTTTCCTGTTCCCGGTCCAGCAATAACAACTACCGGACCTTCTACGGTATCTACAGCCATTTTTTGGGGTATATTCAAGAAGCCATAAAGCTTATCAAATTCGGTAGTATTCTGATTTCGAGGCATTCTTGAAGTATAATGCTAATTTATAGTAAGTAAATACTCAGAGGTAAGAACTTAGAAAATTTCTAATTACTAATTTTTAATTTCTAAGAAATGACCAAATTCCAATGTCTAATTAGGACTTACTCATTGGGATTTATTTAGAAATTAGTAATTAAAAATTAGTAATTCTTGAGTCTGTTAATCTTGTCATGCTGGCGAATCTTTTCGTGAGCCTTGGCTTCAATCTGACGAATACGTTCGCGAGTAACTCCGAACTCTCTTCCAACTTCTTCTAGTGTATGAGTGATACCATCGTTCAAACCATGACGCATTTCTAGAATCTTGCGTTCTTTTTCTGAAAGATCATTCAAGATCATATTGACCTGATCACGTAGAATTCTGCGTGAAGACTCTTGATCTGGTGAAAGAATCTTGTCATCAGCAATAAAATCTTGGAGTGTAGATTTACCATCGTCACTATCGTCACCAACTGGACTTTCCAAAGAGACAACATCTTGTTCAATCTTTTCAATCTGATAGATCTTTTCTACGGCCATATCCATTTCCATAGCGATCTCATCTGCTAGAGGTTCGCGACCGAGGTCATGACTCAAACGTCTGACAACTTGTTTATACTTGGCAATAGTTTCCACCATATGCACTGGTACACGAATAGTTCTACTTTGGTCAGCCAGAGCACGAGTAATAGCTTGTCTAATCCACCATGTGGCGTAAGTTGAGAATTTGAAACCTTTTGTCCAATCAAACTTATCTACTGCGCGGAATAGTCCCAAGTTTCCTTCTTGGATAAGGTCAAGCAATGTAAGGTCTGGACTGCGACCAACATACTTTTTAGCAATAGAGACAACGAGACGAAGGTTGGCTTTAGCGAGAAGATTTTTTGCTTCTGTATCACCTGCCAATATTCTTCGTGCCAAATCTTTTTCTTGTGCAGCGTTGATAAGTGGGTACTGACCGATCTCTTTCAAATACATTTGAATAGAATCATAGGCAGAATCTGCACCACGAGACATATGTGGAGCAACTTTTTTGTGACTCAAATCTTCAACCTCTAACAAACCTCCACCTTCAAGGACATCAACGTTGGCAGTAACGAGTTTGGCGTAAAGTTCATCGAGAAAAGTTATATCGTTTTCAATCTGTGGGAACTCTTTCAAAATCTCATCATAAGTTACGAAACCACGATCACGTCCTTTTGAAATGAGTTTGTTTGAACGTGTCTCAAAATCCTGAGCTTTGTTACCCTTGGTTACCTTTGCGACTTTAGATGAAGATCCTGAAGACTTTGCCTTCTTTGTTTTATCTTTTTTTGCATGCAAAGCCTTCTTTTTTGGAGAAGGACTAGAGGATTTACGAGCCGTTTTGGTCGTCTTTTTTGTTTTACTCATATGGAGAATTTATATTAAGTAAGCAGATTCTAAGGTATTTTTAGAGATTACGCAAGCCATATTAAGAACAAAATTTCTAATTACTAATTTTTAATTTCTAAGAAATGACCAAATTCCAATGTCTAATTGGAGCTTGTTTATTGGGATTTATTTAGTAATTAGTAATTAAAAATTAGAAATTCTCACTATTACTTGGTCTTCTTGGCCTTTACAGTCTTAGCTTTCTTAACTGACTTAACTGTCTCTTTAACCTCAACTTTCACTGGCTTCATAGCCTCAACTGTTCTAATCAGACTATCTATTTTAATATTCAAAGCTTCCAACTGTTTCTTTACTTCACTATTTGAAGAAAAATTGGAATCTGCTTGTGGTTTGAAACTTGAATTGAATTGTGGCTTGTTACCAAAATCTTTTTTAGCAAGATCATTTGATCTAGATTTGCCCGCAAGACCACCGTTTTTGGTAAAACAATCTTTACAATAAACTGGACGATCGTTGGTTGGACGAAAAGGAACTTGGCAAGGCTTGTGACAATCTGCGCAAACAGCATCATGCATAGTTACTTCTCTATCGCCACCGAAACTTCTACCACCACCCCTGTTACCACCAAAACCTCCCTTTTTGAAACCTCCACCACCGAATCTAGAACCGCCATCACGGTTACCACCGAAACTTCTACCACCTCCTCGGTTATTATTTTCCATATTATATGTATTTGTTTGGCCACACCCTCGGGAAGCCATTAGTATATTAGGTCATGATTATGCACTATTTTTTAGGAAAATGCAAGGAAATTGGGCTTATTTTTCTTCATTGTTTCTTTAACCTTTCTTTATCAGGATTTTAACTCGGTTTGATATTATCAATCTTGAAGGTGAAAACCTTCAGTGGGCCATTGACGCGGCGTCAGTTCTGTTTTAGCAACCAGAACTTTGCGGGTTCGACTCCCGTATGGTCCACAATATTATATGGAACTTGCTTTTCAATAAACTAAAATGCTATAATGTTACTAGGTTGCTAAAACAGAACTCTCAAAAGAACCCGAAAAGTTCTGCAAAATCCGCTGAAAAGCGGATTTTGTTTTGATTATAAAAATATTTAAATTAATCCTAGGAGGCGAAACCCCGCCTTATGGCGGGGAATCTCGGAGGCCGCAATGGCCACGGTGCATGTATTTTATACCTTGTCTGATAAAAGTCCACTTAATTGGGTTCTTTTTAAGATAGAACCAGCATATGAACCTTTAAAAGGGTGTTGCAATTAGCCTGCAAACTTTATCGCATTTAGAATGAGAATTCAGTGATTCAGTATTGACATAACATCTATATAATGCTATCGTATTTATGTATAGTTTTTTGACATACAACATTCAACCAAGGCTTAAAATGAACATAACAGTTGGTTCTACAAGTATCCATAAGCTCGATGCGGTGCGCCAGGCTTGTGAGAAATTAAAGCTTGAAGTGATTATCAATGGAGTGAAAGCTCCATCTGGACAAAATGAACAACCAGTAGGTTTCGAGGAGAACCTTTGCTGGCGCTCTCACTCGCGCTACTGCTGCGAAATTCCAATTTCCTGACAATCTGACGATTGGTATTGAGAGTGGAATCTTTCGAATCAACCACCCTTCAGTTAGTCTCGATATTGCAATCATCGTAATTCTTGCTGGAAATCGAAAAATCATTACAGCTTCAAAAGGAATTCAATTTCCTGAGGAGTGTGTGCGAATTGCCGAAAAGCGTGGATTCAAAACAACAACAGTCGGATCAATTATCACCGAGCAACTCGGTGGTGACCCAACTGATCCACATTCAACACTCACAAGTGGAAAAATAAGCAGAACGATGACACTTATTGATGCAGTAGCTACTGCACTTCAGCAAGTGTAAACAAACAACAAGACATAGACAAAGGAAAATTATGAATCAAATTATTGAGCAAGCAGTAGACAGTTTAAAACAGACAGACGATGCAATTGCGACTGAAAAGTGGCGAATAATCAATGAATTCATTGAACTCCTACGTTGGATTGACAAAAATGTACCGAAAAATGTCATTCTACCGTTCCAAGTCGCAATCAATGAGGGAATCTTCCGTTGTGTCTGTTTCGATACTGAAACAGAGATTAACCTCTATAGCACGAATGGACCAAGTCTTAGACATGACCAAATACATCAGATTATTAGACTCGTTGATCAGGACTTCGTCGGCGACCTCCTCAAAGAAATCCAGAGGCTGACGGAAAAAAGCCAGAACAAGTTGGAGGACTTACAGAAGATTACCGTCCCTCAAAAACTTTAAGAACAAGTTGCCTAGACACAATCCCCCATTGCCAAGTTGGTGACGGGGGTTTTTTATATAAAATTCCACTTCATATTGAATTACACCCTCCTCTGCTTCCCCACCTCTGCCTTCCTCATAGACAAAACCTGACATTTTTTAGCTAACTCTGAAACAGTTTTGTTGTCACCGGCTTTCTCGGCAGAACGAAGTTTACCCATAGTCTCTATGAGTTCTTTATTGATAAGATCTTCTTCAAAATTGAAGATGAGTTCATTCATATGAATATTAAAACGATCTTTTTCATTACCATAAAAAGCTTCGGCTTCAAAAGAAAGGTCACCCATCATAGGTGTGATCTTATTTATCTTATCTTCATAAATATCACCAGCAATTTTTTTGATTCTCTCACGATACTCTTTTGCATCAGCAATACCAGAAGTTTCCATCAAATTCAAAAGACCGAACATTCTGCGTTCAACCAGATCCAGACGATGGGCTGAATTTTTATCTGCATTAGTAGAAATATTATTTGTTTTTGCACTACTAAGAGGTCTTTGTACAGCAGATGAAGCTAAATTATTTGAAACTGATGATTGATTGGTGGAACTTGCCGAAGTCTGTTTCATTGTCTTTTCAAATTTTCTCAAATCCTCCCAGACGGATTGTTCATTCAAACCTGATTTCTCAGCAATAATCTTTACGAAATAGGCTTTATCCATCTCACTATCTATTCTCGCCAAAAATGGAAAAACTCTTTCACGAACAGCTTTACCCAATTTTTGTGAATCTGGAACTTCTTTCAAAACATTACCGAGTTCAAATTCAATAACATGTTTAGAATTCTTGAGAACATTTTTCCAATTTTCAGGATTGTCCAAGATGAGATCTGCAGGATCTTTACCACCTTCTATATCTGCAATCTTGACCGACATGCCCATGGAAAGTGCCGTAGCTGCGACAGCACGCATAGCAGCGGTACGACCAGCCTTATCGGAATCAAGAGCAATAATCATATTTGAACTTAGACGTCTGACCATACCGAGATTACTGATAACTCCACTTTCACCTTGACTCTGATCTGTAAGAGCGGTTCCAGAAGCAGCGATGGCGTTTTTGACTCCGACTTGATGTGAGAGCACGAGATCCATTTGACCTTCTACAAGGATAGAATAACCGACGCGACGGATTTCAGTCTTTGCTTTATCTAGACCAAATAATATTTGAGATTTTGTAAAAATAGGAGTTTCTGGACTATTCAAATATTTTGCATTTTTATCATCCTCTTTGAGAATACGTCCGGTAAAAGCGACGACTCTTCCACTAGAATCAGTGATAGGAAACATTACTCGGCCACGAAAACGGTCGTAATAATTTGAAGAACTATAACTAGCACCGTCGCCTTTTGGCTGTGCCAGTTTCCCCTTCGTGTTGCTCGACAAGCTCGCAACAGTCGGGGAAATGGCTCCGCCAGCGGCGACGGCTATCGTGCCACCATCTCTCTTCTTTATAAACCCCGCCTTTTCAATAACCGATTCATTCCAGCCTTTTGTCTTTAAATAATTCAATAGATTCTGCCAACCTTCTGGAGCCCAACCAATACGAAAATTCCCTCTTGTTTCTGGACTAACACCGCGACGGTTTACATAAGCCTCTGCTTCTTTTGATTTTTTGAATTGATCTTCAAAATATTTACAAGCTTCTTCTGTTATTTTAAATAATTTGTCATTATCACTATCAGTTTTTTGATCCATCACCAATGGTACTCCTGCCCTCTCTGCCAAGACCTTGAGTGCACCTTTGAAATCAAGCCCTTCAAATTGTTCAACAAATGAAAAGATATCGCCTTTTGCTCCACAACCAAAACAGTAATACCCGCCACGTTCTGGTGAGATGAAAAAGGAAGCGGTTTTCTCATTATGAAATGGGCATCTAGCTTTGAGCGATCTGCCAGACTTTTCCACTTTCACATAAGAAGCTATGAGTTCCTCTATGGGTATACGAGCTTTTATTTCTTCTACTGTGGTGCGACTCATAGGTGAAGTATAACCTACAAAAATTCAAGTATCACTATTGACAGGGATAGGAAAAGGGATACACTTTCAGATAAGGAAACTTTGTTGGACCGATTGGTATGAAAGCCTTTATTACAAAAGTTGTGTGTACAACGACTTGATAGTAACAAAAACTAAAAGATATTGTGGCGTATCCACATTATCAATTAGAGGCAAGCTTATAGCCACGACCAATCGCTAGTCCTGCCGTGAAGGAGCGCAAGGAATCCGAACGCATCTTTTAATAGGTGCGTTTTTTATTACAAAAAAAGGATACATCCGTATCTTAAATACTGAACAGTTTTCTTAACATAACATTCACTTTTGATACAGTCACTGATTCCAACTGACCAAGTTCTCCAAGAATTGTCTTTTTCTGTAAAGTTGCAATCTTTGAAATTTTGATTGTTGAATTAACTTTAAGTCCATTACTTAATGACGGAACAACTGGTATATCGTAAACTCCAATTTTTTTATTTTGAACCGATGAGATAAAAGCTACTATACAATCTTCTCCACCTCTTTGATTATGCAAAACAAGAGCTGGTCGTACCTTTTGACCAGATAAATCAGTAAACGGAAATGGTATCAATACGAGAGTCCCTTTATACATATTTTTCTTTTAGATCAGAAAGTGAGTAAATATCCTTTTCTTTTGCTAAAAATTCAAAACTCTTTGAACTAGCGTTAACATTTGTAATGTCATTCAAATCTTCGTTATAAGCACTTGGAAACTGAATAAGTAATGCATCAATAGAATTACGACGGCCAATTCCAAAAACTTCACCGTAATATTTAACTCGGTTTAACATACTCCCTATAGTCTTACGAGCGACGGTTGTGGTAATAATCTTCATAATGTACATATTGTACAAAATCAATGGATAAATGCAATACCCTATAATTCTTCGCTTGACATTTAAAACTCATTAGACCTTCTCAAACGTAAATACTGTACAAATGTATTCGTCACTATTTAGCTTATCTTTTTTTACCAACTTCAATCCATTATCTTCAAGAAGGGCTTTGTAATAATCTTCTTCTCTATCGTAATCTATAACCGTACCCATATCAGGTATTTCAACATAATGTAGATATTCTTTGTATTCCTTACCTTTAAACTCAATGGTATTTTTTTCGATGAACAAATCTCTTTTTGTCTCTAACTTATTTCTCAAATACTCTTCGTTGGAGACGACGATTATTAGTCTTCCTTTTTCATTTAGCATTCCCGATATTTTTTGAGCCACCTTACTCAAATCAGCTTCAATAAAATGTGGAAAGACGTATATTGCCGTAATAAAATCAAACTTCTTATCTGTTTTAAAGTCTTGAAAAGTATCTTGATAAATCTCAACATTACTTTTGTCTATATCACTTTTAATGAAATAATCGTAACTCTTCTTTGATGGCTCGCATCCAGCGATATGGATATTGTCGCCATATTTTTCTTTTAACATCCTTATAAAAAATCCAATTCCAGAACCGATACCAAACAAGCTGAAAGGTATACTTTGTTTGGAGATGATTTCATCGAGAATAAACTTATTTACAGAAACATTGAGATGTGTCTTTTCTTGGTTTACCCAATTTATCTTATCGTACTGTTGAAAGAAAAAGTTTCGGTTTTTCATGTACTATTTAATAGATTTCAAATACTCCTCTGCCGATTTTAGTACCGCCTCCAACATAAAATTCTCATAATCATCTTTGCTTCCGCCTGTTTGAGCTTTTTCAAGAGATGTTACGTAAACTCTCCTGTCTTCAGGGTGAATAATAACTGGCGGATAATTATTTTGTAAAAGTATTAGATTAAGAAGAAGACGGGCGGTTCTACCATTACCATCGGTAAATGGATGAATGGAGACAAAACGATAATGAGCTTCTATAGCGGTTGAGGCTGAATGATCTTTACTACTACTCAACCAAGTAATGAATTCTTCCATGAGTTTTGGCACCGAGGCTGGATTGGGCATTATTGATGTTGAACCAGAAATCCTGACTGGAACATTACGAAGTCTGCCAGCATTCACGTCATCATTCTTTTGTAAAATGATACGATGAATATCAAGAATAGCAGGTAAAGTGACATCACCGAGGCCAGAATGATCCTTGGCAAATTTTTTAATAAACTCAACTGCTTCTCCATGATTCTTCGCTTCAATGAGTTCTCTTAGTTGCTTACCATCAATACTAATATCTTTTTCAACCACCAATGCGGTTTCTTGACGCGTCAAAGTGTTACCTTCTAGAGCATTTGAAGTGTAGGTTAATTCTATGCGATACCACTCATCAAGATTCTTTAATAATGCCGGATCTAGGACGCCATGCTTTTCGATTTCGGCTTTAACAGCATCGATTTTTGTGAGAAATTCAGGTTTCATTAACGGTAATTATAGGTTTATAGGCGGAGTTTGTATACATTGACAAGTTAACAATCGGTATTGTATCATCTAGAAAGTAGCTGACTGATCTTCAACAACAAAAAACAAAGATAAATTTATGAATAATCATTTAAAGTCAATGATTTCATGGCTATTTTGCCTATTGATATCTACCTCTGGAGCAATTGTGATACACAATATCATACATCCTTATGTACTAGAATGTATGATGTTAGGAATATTGACCATTCGAGAGATTTTCTCTATGTTTATTTTATCTACCGTCTTATCTGTTGCCCTTGCCTCGTTAATGGAGACAATGTTCTATTATAAAAAGTATAGACGCTGGAAAAGAGAGTCTAACAATACACCGCCCCAAAAAATCTAAAGATAGATCTTCAATCAAAAAACCAACCCCCTTTCAGGAAGTTGGTTTTTCTTTTTATTAAATTATCCTATTACTCCCCCTCAACCTCCTCACTACCTGCTGAAACAGCGTCAATCATCTTTTTCTTTGGTGATCCAACGAAACCTGAACCAGCTGGAACCAAGCGACCAATGATAACGTTTTCCATGAGGCCTGTGAGGTCATCTGAAGCACCACGGACCGCGTTGGCGATGAGGACACGAGTAGTGTGCTGGAATGATGCAGCTGACAAGAAACTCTTTCTTGATAGAGAAGTTTCGGTAATACCCATGACCAATTTCTCGGCCTTGGCGATAGTACCTCCAGCTTCTTTGGCTTCCGCATTCTCTTCTGCAAATTGAATATCATCGATGATCATACCTTCAGTGAAGTTTGTATCTCCACCATCAATGATCTTACGACGACTGAACATCTGTTTAACGATGAGTTCAATGTGCTTACGGGAAACCGTTTCTCCCTGAAGTTCGTAGATCTTACCAACTTCAGTAATAACGTAATCCTTGGCACGCTCTTCTCCACCGTATTCAAAGATCTCGTCAATATCAGCAGAACCATCAGTCAAGAGTTGACCCTTCTTTACACGATCACCTGCTTTGACCATAGTAGTACGGCGATATGGGAAGACATATTCAACTTCAGTTGCTTTGCCTTTACCCTTGTCTTCAATATCTGGAATGACATAGATCATCTTTTCTTTTCCAACATCCTTCATACCTGTAACTACACCGTTCACGGTTGCTACCACAGCAGGATTCTTTGGACGACGCTTTTCAAAAACTTCTTCAACGCGTGGTAGACCTGATGTGATGTCTCCACCTTGTGAAGCAGTACCACCAGCATGGAATGTACGCATTGTTAGCTGTGTACCAGGTTCTCCGATGGCTTGAGCAGCAATAGTTCCTACAGCTTCACCTAGAGCGATAGGAGTATTCCTACCTAGGTCTAGACCGTAACACTTGGAACAAACACCACGTAGAGTTTTACATGAGAGTGGTGAACGGACTTTGACTTCATTTATACCAGCAGCTTCAACTTTGAGAGCGTCCGACTTATTCAAGAGATGTCCCTTTTCAAATAAAACTTTTCCATCGGCAGTCTTGATATCTTCAGCAATATTACGTCCGCGAATATTCTTTGAAAGAGGAATATTCATACCAGAAGCAGTCTGCTTGTATATAGTAATAAATTCTTTTGTACCACAATCTTCTTCAGAAACTACGACATCTTGAGCAACCACGAAGAGCTTACGTGTGAGGTAACCTGCTTTAGCGGTGTTCAAAGCGGTGTCTGTGAGACCCTTTCTTGAACCGTGAGTAGTAATGAAATATTCAATAGGAGTAAGACCTTCCTTGGAACAGGATAGGATCGGGAATTCAATAGTTTCTCCAGAAACTGATGAGATAAGACCTTTCATACCAACCATTTGTGTGATCTGTGATAGGGATCCGCGAGCTCCAGAGGTGATCATGTCGTAGACAGAACCGAGCTTGTCCAAAGAAGCAGGAATTGCTTTTTCAACTTCACCCTTGGCTCTCTGCCAAATTTCAATATGTTTTCTGATTCTTTCTTCTTCTGCAAGAAGACCTTCATCAAACTGCTTACTGACAATATCAGCTTGGACTTTACCTTTGGCAATGATTGCTTTCTTTGAATCTGGAACCATGATGTCATCAATACCCCAAGTTGTACCAGAAATAGTAGCGTAACTAAAACCGAAAGATTTTATCTTATCTAGAATTGGCGCAACATTCTCAGCTCCACGGAGAGTGATCATGTCGTCAATAATCTGACCTAGATATTTGCGTCCAACTTCTTCATTGATGAAAGGATAATCATCAGGCAAAATATTGTTGAGCAAGATTCTTCCGACTGTAGTCTCAAAAATCTTACCTTCAAATTTTGCATACTTTGGAGTATTTGGAGCTACAACTTTAACCTTGGCACGAAGATCTATACTTTCAAAACTATTTGCCAAGATAGCTGAATCAGGAGATTCAAAAGCTTTACCTTCACCATTTGCACCAGCCACAACTTTCGTAACCCAGAAACAACCGAGCACAATATCAAGCATCTTTGCTACAACAGTAGGGTCATTGTTACCTGGTTTCAAGATGTTCCTATCAGAAGCCATGATCATCTTTGCTTCCATCTGAGCCTCATCTGACAACGGAACGTGTACGGCCATCTGGTCTCCATCGAAGTCAGCGTTGAAAGCTGTACATACGAGTGGGTGAACATGGATAGCATTACCTTCAATAAGTTGAGGTCTAAAAGCTTGAATACCTAAACGGTGCAAAGTAGGAGCACGGTTCAAGAGTACGTATTTACCTTTAATAACTTCTTCTAGAATTTCCCAAACTTCTTTTGCACCATCATCAATGAGTCTGTTTGCACCACGAATGTTGTAAGCTAATTCTTTTTTCAAAAGTCCTGAGATGACGAATGGACGGAACAATTCCAAGGCCATGTGTTTTGGCAAACCACATTCATCTAGTTTGAGCTCTGGGCCGACGACGATAACTGAACGACCAGAATAGTCTACGCGCTTACCGAGAAGGTTCTGACGAAATAGTCCTCTCTTTGACTTCAAACTATCTGAGAGTGATTTCAAAGCTCGCTTCTGAGCAGCAACTGCGGCAGCACCAGCAGAAGAACTGTGACGGATAGAGTTATCTATGAGAGCATCTACAGCTTCTTGCAAAATACGCTTTTCGTTGCGGAGAATAACTTCTGGAGCATTGATCTCTTTCAATTTCAAAAGACGATTGTTGCGGTTGATAACACGGCGATACAAATCGTTTACATCTGAAGTAGCGTAACGTCCACCATCAAGAGCAACCATTGGACGGAGTCCTGGTGGAATGACTGGAATACGAACTAGGAACATCCATTCTGGACGAACCTTGGCTTTGATCATTTGCTTGACCAATGACAAACGCTTTGAGAGTCTTTCACGATCAGCTGTACCAGCAACATCATGAACCTTGATCAATTCTGCTTGGAGTTTGACTAAATCAACCTTCTTCAAAAGTTCGTATATGACTTCTGCACCAATACCAGCTTCAAATAGAGAGCCATACTTCACAGCAAATTTATGATAAGTAGCTTCATCCATAACAAAACCTTCTACGAGACTTTCAATATCTTTACGAGCATTGACTACGAGTTCTTTCAAAGCTTCCTTGGTCTTGTCATCTTGAGCAGCCTTAACTTTACTCTTGTATTCAGTATCAAGTTCTTTGAGGAAACTCTCCTTTTCACCTACGTGAACTTTGGTAACAATATATCCAGCGAAATAAACTACTTTTTCAAGATCTGAAGTAGTCATTCCTAAGATAAGACCAATACGTGAAGGGACACTGCGGAGGAACCAGATATGAGAAACTGGACTTGCTAGTTCAATATGTCCCATGCGGTCACGGCGAACTATTGAGCGTGTAATTTCAACTCCACACTTTTCGCAAACAATACCTTTGTAACGAATACCGCGATATTTTCCACAGTAACATTCAAAATCTCGGTCTGGACCAAAGATGCGCTCGTCAAAGAGACCGCTCTTTTCAGATCGTTGTGTACGATAGTTGATGGTTTCTGGTTTGGTGATCTCACCATATGACCATTCAAGGATCTTATCAGGTGATGCCAATGTCAATTTGACTAGGTCAAACTGTGTTGGTTCATTTTGCTTTTTATTTATATTTGGTTGCATGGTAATTAAATTAAAGATTAAATATCAAAATTAAAAATGTTAAGATTATTGGCTGATAAATTTAAAGGTTGATAAGATTTGTTTGAGATAATCCTGTATTTTTTGCTCATCGAAATTCCTTCCAGATGATCGATTCCATTGAAGATCCATGACTAATTGATAACAAGCACTATTCTTTATAATGGCATAGTTGGTGTATTCACCAATCGCACCACCCATACCTTGATCACCACCGCTACCGACATGGTAAGTATTTCCATTAATCGTCACCGTTCTGGTAGACGTGCCTCTTAAATCATTTTTATAACAATTAGCAGTGTTGTCAGAAACTGAAACTGAAAATTGAACACCAACCCCCTGACTTGGCTGTGGAAAAATTACAACTATGAGGTTACCATTATTGTCAAAAGATTTTTGATCCGCCAATTCAGATTCAGAAGGGTACTTAAAACTGTAGCCGAAGACGGGGTTAGTATATGTCTTCCAGCTCGCAGTATCCGGATTCGTAGATGTAGCCTCTCGCATTTGATTCTTAATGATTTCTCTGTCTTGATCAGTCATATTTGGACAATATGGCCAACAATAACTCTGTTTCCTTTGAGTGGAGTAATACACTACGCCGACAACGAGAATAACCACAATAGCGGTGACTAGAGGAATTACATAACCTTTTTGCTTATTTGTTTTCATAATTGTTTTTTCTTCTTTAACGTAATGATGCTGGAAGCTATAATGTTCGAAACCTCAATTAACTCTTTCAATAACCACAGCAACTCCTTTACATCTCCCTTCTCCGTATCACGTAACAATGTTAACCAAACCTTTGACTCATTTGAAGATTTGAGCGAATGTGTGAAAAAATTAATAAAATCTTTTCTTGAACTCGCTGAGCTTGCTTCAACATAATTTGCCAATATACTTGTACCACTTCTAAGTAACTGCTTTCCCATAACATTGGAGACTGAATCTTTCGGAAGTTTATCAATGAATTTAACTAATCTCAGCACCCACTTATACAATCTCTTTTTAAATTCATTTTTAAATTTTTCTTTGTCATTTTCCATTTTGATTTTTACACTTTCATTTACTCTTATTCTTCATCTACTCTAGGCTTATTAACCAACTCCACGTTAAGCGCCAATCCACGTAATGTCTTCAAAAGCACATTGAATGAGGCTGGTAAATTCGGAACACGCATCTTTTCACCCTTGACGATAGCATCGAATGTTTGTGAACGACCGACGATATCATCTGACTTAACTGTAAGAATTTCACGCAAAGTATGAGCGGCACCGTGACCGAGCAATGCCCAGACTTCCATTTCTCCAAATCTCTGACCTCCACCTTGAGCTTTACCTCCTAGTGGCTGTTGAGTAATGAGAGAGTAAGGACCGATAGAACGCATGTGGATCTTGTCTTCAACCATGTGATGTAGTTTCAAGATGTACATGTATCCGACAGCAACAGGCTGTTTGAAATGTTCTCCTGTGCGACCATCGCGTAGCAACATTTTTCCTGACTTATCGAATCCTGCTTTGACCAACTCTTCTTTGATTTCTGCATCAGTTGCTCCTGTGAAAGGAGGAACGATAGCTTGGTAGCCAAGAGTATTTGCAGCAAGACCGAGGTGCAATTCTAGGATCTGTCCGAGGTTCATACGAGAAGGCACACCGAGTGGAGTAAGGATAACATCAATAGGTGTTCCATCTTCCATATATGGCATATCCTCTTCTGGAAGAATCTTTGAGATAACACCTTTGTTACCGTGACGTCCGGCCATCTTGTCTCCAACGGAAACATTACGAACTTGAGCGACTTCAACATAAATCTTCTTGATGATACCTGACTCTAGCTTATCTCCCTTCTCACGAGAAAATACTTTGACAGAGATGACGCGACCACGTTTGCCGTTTTCCATTCTCTTTGAAGTATCCTTCACATCGCGAGCTTTTTCTCCGAAAATAGAACGTAAAAGTCTTTCTTCTGGTGTAAGTTGAGTTTCACCCTTTGGAGAAATTTTACCAACTAGAATATCGCCAGGACGAACTTCTGCACCAATACGAACAATACCCTCTTCTGTAAGATTCTTGAGCTTGGCTTCACCGACGTTAGTGATATCACAAGTTGTAACTTCAGGACCAAGTTTGGTGTCACGAACATTGACTACGAATTCCTCAATGTGAATAGAACTCCACTTACTGTTCTTTACAACACGTTCAGAAAGGATGATGGCATCCTCGTAGTTTGATCCAGACCATGACATGAAGGCTACTAGAGCATTGTGACCGAGAGCCATTTCTCCATGATCTGATGTAGAGGTATCAACTAGAATATCTCCTTTCTTAACCTTATCTCCAAGGTTGATGATAGGACGTTGATGGAAAGCGGTGAAACCGTTTGTTCTAGAAAATAGAACGAGATTGTATTCATGACTCTTGCCTGTCTTTGCAGATTTGAAGACAACTCTCTTTGCGTCAACATGAGTGATCTCACCATCTTCTGGCGCAGCGACCACACGACCTGAGTCAATGACAGCCTTTGCTTCAATACCAGTAGCGACGAAAGGTGCTTCTGGAACGAGACAAGGAGTAGCCTGCTTTTGCATGTTTGATCCCATGAGCGCACGGTTTGCATCATCGTGGTTCAAAAATGGAATGAGAGAAGTAGCGATAGAGAAAGCTTGGTTTGTAGCTACGTCAATATAATCAACTTCATTTTTCTTTGCCAAGAATGGTTTGCCATTGATACGAACTTCAGCTTCATCAACTGTAATGTTTCCTTCTTTGTCATAAGGAGTTGCAGCGTGAGCAATACGGAAGTTTTCTTCTTCAAGAGCGTTCATGTAGACGATCTCTTTTGTAACTTTTCCGTTTTTGACCTTTGCATAAGGAGTTTCAATCATTCCGAAATCATTGATGCGAGCATACATTGTCAAACGCAAAACTAGACCAATGTTTGGACCTTCTGGAGTATGGATAGGACAGAGACGACCGTAGTGAGATGGGTGCACGTCGCGAACTTCGAATCCTGCACGCTCACGAGAGAGACCTCCGGGACCGAGAGCAGTCAAAGTACGGAGATGTTCCACTTCGGCCAAGACGTTCTCTTGCAACATGAATTGTGAAAGTTGGTTTGTTGTAAAGAATTCCTTGATACGAGCTTGCAATGGACGTGGATAAATAAATGAAATAGGAAGAGTAACATCAGGTTCAACCGTAGACATCTTGTCTTGAATGTTACGCTTCATCTGAGTGAGACCTAGACGAATACGCTGTTCTAGAAGTTCACCGACATAGCGAACACGGCGTGAACCTAGGTGGTCAATATCGTCAGCTTGCATATCAGGAGTGATACTCAAAGTGACAATGTGACCAATAGTAGTAGCGATATCATCAAGATTCAAAGTCTTGCGTTCTAGAGACTTCTCATCCATAGGCTTTGAGAAACGCTTGTTGAAACGGAAACGACCAACTCTTGAAATATCATAACGATTTGGTTCGAGCAAAGCTTGGATAAATGAACGTGCGTTATCTACTGTAGCTAGATCACCATCACGAAGACGCTTGTGGATTTCTAAGTATGATTCATCTACGGTCTTGGCATGATCCTTAGCCAAAGTCAGTTCAATAACTTTTCTCATTTCTGGCTTATCTTTGAATAGGTCAAGGATAGCCTCATTTGTAGTTGCGCCCAAAATACGCAAAAGTGAAGTTACTGGAAACTTGCGCTTACGGTCAATACGACAATATATAGTACTATCTGCATCACTTTCTATTTCCATCCAAACACCGCGAGCAGGAATTATTTTTGCCCCAAAATAATTCTTGCCTTTTACTTCTTCTGAAGTGAAGAAAATACCGAATGAATGAGCGAGCTGTGGAGTGATGAGACGTTCAACACCATTCACGATGAAAGTTCCGTGGTCGGTCATCAGAGGAAAATCAGCCAAAAACATTTCCTGTTCTTTGACTACGTTTAGGGATTTGTTTTTCAAAGTCACCTTGACCTTGATCTGACCCTCATAGTTCATCTTATTATTCTTGGCGAAATGTTCGTCATACTTTGGTCTAACGAGTTCCATACCTCCGATGGAAAGTTCAAACTTTTTGCTTGCATAGTCTGTGATAGGAGAAAATTCCTTTAGGAGATTTTCAAATCCACTTTCCATGAGATCAGCAAAAGACTTGAGCTGAGACTCAACCATGTGCGGAGTGACGGTAAGAGGCGTCTGATATCTTGAGAAATATTTCTTTGGTCTAAAGGTAGTAGTAATGGGCATTTTAATAAAAATTAATTTGGAACCGATCATTAATAATGAACAATAATAGATGACGCAAAAAGTCCGTTTTATATTAAAAACGGTAAATAATATTGGGGCAATTAATTTGTTTTATACACTGTAGGATTAATGGTAGACCTTTCTAATCCCTCGCTATAGGCCCTCCTTCGTTAAAACTTCGGAAGGGCGCTGCAGAACACAATCTGCGAAGTTGTTGTGAGCCTAGCATACACCCCTTTTTTGTCAAGAGGTAGTTGTACACAGGTATCTAATAGTAGCTATTAATCGTCGCATAAATCTAATTTTTGACAGGTGAAATATTGCGTACTCATTGGTTGAAACGTTTTCCAATTAGCTAGACTAATTGCATCAGGGCCATTAAAAAACTCTCTAGTTGCTTTTCTTATAGACCGAAAATATATAAAATCATGCCTTCCAAAACGTCTCATGGAATGCCTCATCCTCTCATCAAAGGCGTCATCCATCGCCTTTCTAAAACGAAGTACTTTTTTACTTGGTCTACCAAGTTTTTTATGTAAAAATGGAAATGTTTTCACCCAACAATTTTAACTCCGTAAAATAACTTTACAAGCTCACAATAACTATTTTTTGTTTCGTAATTATCTTTTTGACTCATTCACCTTCTTTTTCCACTCCTCAATCTTGGCGTGGTCACCAGTGAGTAATATTTCTGGTACTTTGTACTTCTTTTTCTTGTAGACGATAACCTCTGGTCTGGTATATACATCTCTACTAGCGATTCTAGATTCTTCAATAGAAAGATCGTCGCCGAGAACACCAGAAATCCTTCTGGTAATAGCATCTATCATTATCATGGCTGGCAATTCCCCACCAGTTAGAACATAAGGACCAACTGTAACATCAACCATTGGAAAAACTTCTTTTATTCGAGCATCTATACCTTCGTAACGTCCGCAGACAAAGACAATGTCAGTATATTTCTTATACGTCTCTGCCATTTCATTAGAAAATTGTTCACCGGATGGGCTAAAGAAAATTATCTTTACTTTCGATTTTCCTGCCCTTCGTAGCTTCAGCGAAGAAGGGTTTCCAACAGCTTTCTCTATAGCTTTTATAATAGGCAAAGCTTCTATGACCATACCCGGACCACCACCATAAGGTCTTTTGTCTACCCTTCTATCCGAATAAGTCAAAACTGCACCTTTTTTTGAAGTAAAGTCTCTAGGATTATAATATCTCACAACAATCTTCTTATCTTCTTGGGCACGCTTGATTATGGAAGCGTTCAAATACGATTCAAAAGACTCTGGAAATAAGGTTATTACATGGAATGTAATCATAAAAAAACTGTGGTAATACAATACCACAGTTTTTTTAATTTGACCATTACTTCAAGAAATGCGCCAAATTTGGAAGTTCTGATTACTCTAACTTGAGATCGGCCATAGCCTCATCAACCGTCTTAGAATTTGGAGTTGAAAGTGGAACAGCTGGAGCTTCTACCGCCATACGCTCTGGTGATTTCAAACCACCGACCGGTTCGTTGATCTTGAGGTTAACGCGAGAATTATTTTTCATCCCAACAACACGTAAAAGTGTGCGGATAGCTTTGGCAGTATTGCCTTGGCGACCAATAATCTTTCCCATATCTGCGGCACCAACTTCGAGAGTGAGTAATACTCCCATCTCATCTACCGTTCTTGTTGTTTTGACTTCACTAGGATTGTCCACTAAAGCTTTGATAACGTAATCTAGAAACTGCTGATCTTGCTGCATATATCGTAAAATTATTTCATAAAATCGTACAGGTAACTGTACTGTACTGGTACAAGTGTAACAAACTGAATGATAGCGTCAATGAGGAAAACTAAACAGCTGGAGTAACTTCGGCAACTGGAGCTGGAGCGACCTTAGCTTCTTCCTTTTTTACTTCCTCCTTGGCCTTCGAAGCCTCGGCGGAGGAGGCAGGCTTCTTTTGAACAGTCTTCTTTGGGAGAGCATTCAACTTTTTACCTTCAATAATCTTTTGAGAAACAAGGAAATTGTGAAGGGTCAAAGAAAGCTTTGCACCCTTTGTCATCCAATGTTTGATAGCTTCTACATCAATCTGCTTCTTGGCATCATTTTCTAAACGTGAATCGTACCAACCCAAATTCTTGAGATATTTACCACTCTTTGGTCCATTCTTGGAATCGGTCAAAACGACTCTGAAAGTCGGTTCGTGTTTGCGTCCTGTGCGCTGTAATCTAATCATTAACATGATGGGAAAAGACTAACAGATTGTAGTAAAAAAGGCAATGGTTAAGAAAATACTGAGTACATCCCAAAAATGCTATAATTCCACAATGAAAGCAATCATCTATAAAGGACCGAAAAATTTGGAGTACGTAGACTTACCAAAACCAGACATCAAAGACGACGAAGTCTTGATGAAAATAAAAAGTGTCGGCATCTGTGGTACCGATCTACATATTTACAATGGAAAGATGGACTTGCCTACCCCACTTGTGATGGGTCACGAATTTTCTGGAGTCATAGAAAAAGTCGGCAGTAATGTAACAAAATTTAAAATTGGAGACCGTGTCGTGGGTGAACATGTAGTCCCTTGTCATGTTTGTCATTATTGTTTGAATGGCAAACCCAACTTATGTCTTAGTGCAAAAGTTATTGGACTTCACCTTCCTGGAGCGTTGGCAGAATATCTCGCTATTCCCGCAGACCTAGTCTACAAAATTCCAGATCAAATAAGTTTTGAAGAAGGAGCTTTGATAGAACCTTTGACTATAGCGCTCTACGCCATCAAAGAAATTCGCCAATTGTTAGACAAAAATGTTGCCGTCATAGGACAAGGACCGATCGGATTATTCCTTGATCAAGCACTCAAAACGACTGGCGCCAATGTTGTTGGAATAGATGTTCAAGATTCTCGTCTGCAATTCGCCAAAAATAGAGGTTGGACCGATAAGACTATAAATAGTAAAGATGAAGATGTAATTTCAAAAATAAATGAATTCTATCCTAGTGGTATAGATGTCACATTTGAAGTAGTCGGTAAAGAGATAACTGCACAACTAGCCTTAGACATTACTGCCAGAACTGGCAACGTTTTCATCCTTGGCGTTTTTGAAGAGCCTTCCAAATTGGATCTGATGAAGATAATTAAAAAAGAATTGAATGTCCACGGTTCATGGACTTGCGCTTTTACATTTCCCGAAGCGATCACCTTGGTCACAGAAAATAAGATCAATTTAAAAGATTTGATAACTCACCGATACTCTGCAGAAAATGGCATAAAGGCTTTTGAAGAAGCTTTTCAATATTCAGAAAATCGCATCAAAACGATAATCAATTTTAACTAATTTTCTTCAGATTCGCAGAAATAATCTTTATAGCCCTCTTTAATTCCCTCTTTGTTGTCCATCTTCCAAAAGAAAATCTCACAGAACGTTTGCTGTCTGCCCCGATAGATTTCAAAACATAAGATTCATCTTCATCATGAAGACAGGAACTTTTCGTGGAACAACAAATACCTTTTGCATCCAACTGTAAGACAAAAAATTCATTATCAATCTTAGGGATAAAAACATTTAAGATGTGTGGACTTTGAGTTACCGCGGGGTTAGCTTCGGTCCGCTGTAGCTCATCAGAGCGAAAGCGACACTTAGAGGAAGATTCTCCACCATTCACTGAGATATCCGACTTAATAACTTTCAATTGGCTAATAAAATAATCTTTTAATCCCACAATCCTAACGACCTCTTTTTCCCTTTCAGCACCAGCAATATCCAGAGCTTTCGCCAAACCCATAATAGATGGAAGGTTCTCTGTACCAGATCTGCGACCAGATTCTTGACCACCACCATATATAATAGGAGAAATAGGCGTATCTCTTCTTATAAACAAAACTCCAACGCCTCGTGGACCATAAACTTTTGTACCATCCAGAGTCAAAAGATCTACTCCTAGTTTTTCCACATTCAAATCTTCATACAAACCAGCTTGTGAAGCGTCTGTATGAAAAACAGGATATTGATAATCTTGAAAATTAAAAGCTGAAGCTGATTTCTCGGCAATTTCATTTCTATAATGTCTGACCATCTTTGCGATATCACGGATAGGTTGCACCGAACCGATCTCGTTATTGACCGTCATTATAGAGACGACTACCGTATTGGGTAATAATTTCTTTTTTAATTCTTCCAAAGAAATAATTCCATTTTTATCAACTGAAACAGTATCCACAATCACACCTTTACCTCCGAGATAATTTGCGCACTCACGAACAGAAGAATGTTCAATAGCACTGATGATGATATGCATTTTTTCATAATCAATACCTTTCTCGTGCAAAGATTCAACAGTTCCAAGTATTGCCAAATTGTTTGATTCAGTACCACCACTAGTAAAAATAACCTCACTAGGATGAGCACGCAAAAAACTGGCAACTCTAGAACGACCATCACTCAAAGATTTCTTTGCAGAAACACCCTCCTTATATAAAGAAGATGGATTGGCATACCTGAGTGATGAAAACTTCCTCATTTCACAAATGACACGAGGATCTATCGGAGTGAGGGATGCATAGTCTAAATAAATGCGACGATTAAAGAGGTTGCAATTGAACATATGTATTAGTTTACATTTCCTACAATAAGGTGCAAGGTTTTTTGTACTTAAGTTAAAAGTTTGTATAATGAAAGCATATGACATTTTTCACCGACCCAAACAATCTTTTTTACGGCTTCATCATATTAGCAATACTCAACATCATTCTCCTTGGTGTAGTTATCTGGATGTACACAAAAATAAAGCGCTTTCTCATTGGTTCAGAATCACACAATATTGCCGATTCACTGACTCATACTGCTACGAGTCTCAAAGATTTAGAAAAATTTCAAGACGAAATGGAAAGTTATCTGGCTGATGTAGAAAATAGATTGAAGAAAAGTGTTCGTTCCGTCCATACAGTTCGTTTCAATCCATTCAAAGGCATTGGTGAAGGTGGTAAACAAAGCTTTGCTACAGCTTTCGTAAACGAAGAAGGAGACGGCGTAGTCCTCTCAAGTCTCTACTCTAGAGACCGTGTCAGTGTATTTTCAAAACCTATCAAGACATTTTCTTCTGAACATGAATTGTCCGATGAAGAGATGGAGGCTCTAGAGAAAGCAAAGTTGGGACTGAAGTAGAAAACATCACAATCCAGAACTTTGATTGTCAATAACAGTCATTTCTGCTAGACTGTATAACTAACTATATGTCTACAAACAATCAGAAAAACCTGATTAGTCGCCCTCCTGTGGTCGTCATCATGGGGCATATTGACCATGGCAAATCTACCCTTCTAGACTATATCCGCAAGACCAAAGTCGTCGCTGGAGAAGCTGGCGGTATTACCCAACACGTTGGAGCATATCAAGCCGTCTACACTTCCGCAGATGGTAAGGTCAATCCTATTACCTTCCTAGACACTCCAGGACACGCCGCCTTCTGTAATATCCGTGAACGTGGTGCACAAGCAGCAGACATCGCAATCCTCATCGTCTCTGCTGAAGATGGAGTCAAGCCACAGACTATAGAGGCTCACAAAAATATCAAGGATTCAAAAATTCCATATATTGTTGCTATTACAAAGATAGACAAGCCAAATGCAAATGTAGACAAAGCCAAACAAAGTTTAGGAGAAAATGAGATCTACGTAGAAGGTTGGGGTGGTGATGTTCCCTGCCTCGCTATTTCTGCAATCACCGGCGAAGGCATTCCTGAATTACTTGAAATGGTTTTGTTAGTAGCAGAATTAGCCGTACTCAAAACCGATCCTACCTTGGATGCTTCTGGAGTAGTTATAGAATCTACACTTGATACTAGAAAAGGTATTTCCGCTACTCTACTCATCAAAGATGGTACTTTGAGCGAAGGTTCATTCGTGGTTGCAGATGGATCTTATGCACCAGTCCGTTTTATTGAAGATTTTAAAGGTGACAAGATAAAGAGTGGAACAGCTTCTATGCCAGTTCGAATTCTCGGCTGGAATACTATTCCTCAATGTGGAGCTCTGTTCACAACGACGACTTGTAAGAAAGAAGCAGAAAAAATAACCGAAAAATTCAAAGATGAACAAAAAGACTTTATCAACGCTTTCAATCTAGAACAGAAAAAGATTGATTCAGCTGCAAAAGCTTCATGTCCTATTCCAACAACAACTGAAGATGAAAATAAAGTTGAAACCGTCGTCTTACCTATCATTGTCAAAGCTGACGTTATCGGTAGTTTGGAAGGAGTCAAACATGAATTGGCAAAGATAAAGCATGACAAAGTTATTATAAAGATTATCTCTGAGGGTATCGGTGATATAAACGAAAATGATGTAAAGATGGCACAAGGTAATCCAGAAACAATCTTGGTTGGATTTAATATCAAACCAGACAAGAAAACATCTGCTCTCATAGATCGCGCCGCTGTACCTATAAAAGTCAAAACTTTCAATATCATTTACGAATTATCAAAATTCATAGATGATGCTGTTGTTGCAAAGATTCCAAAAGAATATGTTGAAGAAGTCAGTGGTTGCGCAAAAATCTTGGCATTATTCTCAAAAGACAAAGAACGTCAGGTTGTCGGTGGTAAAGTAGAATCTGGGACTATGAACAACGGTAACGATGTCCGCCTCATGCGTCGTGGTACCGAAATAGGACGTGGCAAGATCAAGGAATTGCAATCAAAGAAAATAAAAGTTTCCGAAGTTGCTGAAGGTTTTGAATTCGGAATGATGGTTGAAGCAAAGATAGAGATTGCCCCTGGCGATAGAGTTGAAGCGGTGAAAGTAGTAGAAAAGAAAACAAATTAAATCCCCCACCA
Organism: Candidatus Paceibacterota bacterium; assembly: GCA_041666915.1. Classification (NCBI taxonomy): domain Bacteria; kingdom Bacillati; phylum Minisyncoccota; species Minisyncoccota bacterium. Next base: position 3,364 of record JBAYFZ010000001.1, on the reverse strand, counting down.
ATGAATCAAAAAAATGAAAAAGTACAAGAAATGTTACGCGAGCTTGCAGCCGATTTCTTTTCTCGTGAATCAAACAGATTATCTCTCATCACGGTCACAAATGTACAACTGATGAGTCGTGGTGGTAGAGCTGTCATACTCATGACGGTATTACCAGAAAGTATGGAAACCGAAGCTGTAGAATTTGCTCATCGTAGACTCAGTGATTTTCGTGATTATGTCAAAGAAAAATCCAGAATTGCCCGCATACCTTTCTTTGAAGTCAAAATAGACTCTGGTGAAAAGAACAGACAAAAGATAGACGAAATAGAAAAAAGTATATAGAATAACCAATGAGCCGAGATATCTTATTTCGGCCACGTAGAAAAGTGGTAATTCGGCTCTCTGCAAAAGAGCTATACGCGAGTTCGATTCTCGCCGTGGCCTCTACTTAATTCATAACATTTTTAAGATAATTTCTAGAGTTGCAATTATTTCATTGGGTATATAATTGCATTCAATGAGTAAAAGAAGTTGGACAAAAGAAGACTTAATAAACGCAGCCGCACAATCAAAAAGTGTGCGCCAAGTTTTGTTTAAATTACACCTAGTTGAAGCTGGGGGTAATTATGAACAGGTCAAAAAATATCTTAAACTATACAATGTGAGTATTCCTCACTTTACTGGAATGACGTGGAATAAAGGACTTCGAGGACATTATCAACCTCAAATTCCTCTTGAAAAAATTCTTACCACTGAAAATCATTACCAAAGTTATCAATTAAAAAATCGACTTTTCAGAGCAAATTTAAAACAATGTAAATGTGAGGAATGTGGCTGGGCAGAACGTTCAATTGATGGTAGAATCCCAGTTGAACTAGACCATATAAATGGTGACAGACATGATAATAGACTTGAAAACCTCAGAGTACTTTGTCCAAATTGCCACAGTTTAAAACCAACTCATCGTGGCAAAAACAAAACAAAAGCCCGGGTGGTGAAATTGGTAAACACGTAACACTTAAAATGTTATCTCTTACAAGGGTTGTGGGTTCGATTCCCACCCCGGGCACTATTGATCTGTGACTCATAAAATTAACGTTAACTCAGTTTTTACTGTGTCTTTTATTTTAAACCAAACCTTAATAGAGCCGTGCTAAAACACATATTTGACGAAATAGCAAAGTATTGACAAGTAGACTGCATTATGCTATACTTGTAGCAGAAGATCAAGAACATTGAAACGGCTAAGTCTAGCTCCGAAAAGGTAGAAATTTGCCTTTTGAGAGCTAGATTTAACCAAAAAAACAAACAAAAACAAGGAGTTACAATGAAAGATTTTCCAGTTTGGAAAACCATTAGACTTGGTACAGGCATCATGCTGGGATACTTCAGTGAGGCCTTGGCGCAATCCGGCCTTAGGATGAACCCTTGGTATGAATGGATGTTGCAAGACCCCGCCTTCAAAGCGACGACTGAACCAACGGAAGTGGATCTTGTTGTCGTTACGGAAGCCGATCTTGGTTTAGAGAAAAGCATACTACTAACCCCAGCTGACATCTACAAACAGGCCATCGAGGTCGGACTAGACCTTTGTCCGAACGAAGTCGGTCCACAGTTACGTCTGCAATACAGGGATCAACCGCAAGGTGAATATCTCTGGATTGCGATGGAACCAATCATCGAAACTCGTAATAATAATCAGCCGCTAATCTTTGTTGTTGGGCGGGACATCTGGCATCTCTTGCTCGATGTCAAGAATGTCGACCCAAGCACGTTACGCTGGTCGCCCCGCTGGGTCTTCATCAAACCTCGCAAATAGTGGTTTATCCACTCGGTCAGAGAGACCGGAGCGAAAGCTCTAAATGTCCTCACGGATTTCCCCCGCGGTCAGCAATGATCGCGGGTTTCTGTTTTTATGCTAAAGTATTCAATACCAGAAAGGTTCCAACATTGTCCCAGACGGCGCACTATTGATCTGTGACTAATAAAGCGTAAACAAAAAAACCGCTAAAACAACAAACTTAGCGGTTTTGCATCTAATAAACCAAAATGGTATTAGATCCTCAATTTTTTAGGATGTCTCATGACCAATCTCCTTTCTACAGTTTTCTCAGTTTTTTAGGATGATTCATTAGGACCTCTTTCTAGTTCCACATAAAATGTTACTCCTTAACAATAGAAATGCAATAGCTAATTGTCCCCTATTTCCCCTTATTTATTTTCCTCTCCCCATACTCCTTCAAGATCTTTTGAAACTCTTCTTTACTAAAATCTGGCCACAAAGTTTTGGTAAAAAACAGTTCACTATAGACACCTTGATAAGATAGAAAATTTGATAAACGAATTTCTCCACCGGTACGAATAATCAAATCGGGATCAGGAGTTTTTGCTGTCCATAAATAATCTTTTAGCGATTCCTCATTCAAAGATAATATCTCTTCTTTTGGTAACAACGATACGTGTTTTATAGCTCGCAATATTTCTGCACGACCACCGTAAGATAACGCTACCGTCAAAGTTAACGGCCCATTAAAAGAAGTTTCTTTTTCTGCCCATTTCATCGCAGTCTGCAAATCTTCTGGAAACATAGAAAGATCGCCGATAAATTTCAGACGGACACCTTGATTGACCAAAGATTCTACTTCATTGGAAAGAGCAAAAGAAAGGAGCCCTATGAGTGCACCGACTTCCTCTTTTGTACGTCTCCAATTTTCCGTAGAAAAAGCATAGACAATAGCGTCATTCACACCAGCTTCTTTGACCCAGCCCAAAACTTCTTTTAATTTCTTATAACCCTCCGAATGACCTTCAATACTCTTTACGCCACTTTTCCCTGTCCAGCGTCTGTTTCCATCCATTATAAAGCCGATACAAATCGGTTTTTTTGTTTTTATTGAGTCCATTGAAGTTAGTAGATTATCAAAAAATCAGAAAAAGTTCCAGTAGGTTTTCCCCAATTCACTTTAACTTCATCAACTTTTGATAAAACTGAACCTTTTTTGAGATAAGAAATGTATTTATTCAAGACTTCTTCATCACCTTCTGCTACTACGGATACTGAACCATCTTTCAAATTTTGAACTGTACCAACTATTCCAAGTTTCCTTGCCTTTCTCTGCGCAAAATCGCGATACATAACTAGTTGTACGCGACCTGTAACTATTACCTCTAAGTGTTTAAGCATAGGGACAATGATACACGAATATTTATTAATTGAAAATTCTTTTTAAGAATAAGAACTCGGCGAACAAAACTTTGAGTTCATGTTTATCTCGACACGGTCAGCCCTGCTCGTATTAGGGAACGCCTCGCAGGGCTGCCTATTCTCACGACGCTATTCGTAGTTATAAAACTCGCAATCCAGCGTCGTTCCGAAATGTCT